>CAYILS010000008.1:0-18445 GCA_964364325.1 uncultured Pseudomonadales bacterium | reverse complement strand
CCCCCTTTGATCAAGTCAAAGTGGTAATCCTGGGTCAAGACCCGTATCACGGTGCTGGGCAAGCCAATGGTCTCTGCTTTGCCGTCAATCGTGGCGTGAGACTCCCGCCTTCTGTCCAGAACATTTACAAAGAAATCAAAACCGACCTAGGTCATCCACCTAAATATCCGGACGGTGACCTCGAAGAATGGGCGCGTCAGGGAGTGCTCCTCTTAAACGCTACTCTCACAGTGTCTGAGAAAAGTCCCGGCTCACACCAAAAGCGGGGGTGGGAAGAGTTTACCGATAGTGTGATCAAAACGCTCTCACAGCAAAAAGACCACCTCGTCTTTGTCCTTTGGGGTGCGTACGCCCAAAAGAAAGGAGCAGTGATCGACGATACCAAGCACTTAGTGATCAAGTCAGCACATCCTTCCCCCTTCTCGGCCTTCTCCGGCTTCTTTGGCTCCCAACCTTTTTCCAAATGCAACAATTATCTGAGCCTCTTTGGCGAAGATCCAATTGACTGGTAGTACCTTATTCTCACATGTTGACGACCTGGAATTAGATAAGAACAAGATTCGGGGTATTTAGTTGTCCAAAGTACCAATTAAGTATTTGGGTAAAGATTTGCGTGCACGCTCGGAGTGAGCAGTACCACTCCCCATAGGGCGAGTGTTGAACAGGACGCTGGCATCTTTCCCACACCCCAAGAGTATTGCCAATTTACCTGGATGAAACCCGCTGGCGATAAACGGCGTCACATCATAAACATTGCCTTCAATTACGAGCCAGCAGTTTTCTTTACTATCATGTTCGGCCACTTGTACCATCGTGTATGTCTGATTAGTCGCACCTTCAGTGACGACTTCGGTTTCCTTGCCGGGAATTTTGATCTCCTGCCCTACAAAAAGAACGTAGGGTTTTTTGATCCCGTTCGCTTCCGCTAGCTCCATCCACTTTTCACCCGAACCAAGTTCTTTGGCAGCGATGTGCCACAGACCCTCACCTTTTACTACATTGTGGACATAGGGGGCTTTCGTTACTGTTTTAGTAGAACTCTCTGAAGTTTTTGTTTGGTCACTCTCCATGACAGCTGGTTGTCTCGTTTGGTTTTTGCGATAAAGAGAAAATGCCAAGGCCACTAAAAGAATCACCACAACTATCTTCTTCATAGTATGACTATATCACAGGTGCGTACTATAGGTATATTGACTCTTAGGGTGATTTTGCTATCATGCTCGGATGACCGATTCAGTCTTAAACGAAAAAATCCAATTCACCGCCACCGGTCTCGCTGAGATCAATGCGGAGCTGGACGTGCTCAAAGGTGCCAAGCTTACCGCCGCGATCGAGCGCGTCGCCCGTGCCCGTGATTTTGGCGATCTCTCCGAGAATGCCGAGTATCACGCCGCCAAAGAAGAGCTGGCCTTTATCGAAGGTCGCATCGAAGAACTCGAAGGGATAGTCCTGCGCGCCGAAGTAGTTGGGAACAAATCAAATGGTGGCGCAATCAATATTGGCTGCAAGGTCACGGTGACCCTCAAAGGCAAAGAGCATACCTACGAGATCGTGGGCGAATGGGAAGCCGATCCCCTGAAGAAAAAGATCTCCCACACCTCACCCCTCGGTCTCGCGCTGGTGGGCAAGAAAAAGGGCGAGAATGTCGAGTTTGAGGCACCCGCCGGCAAAGTCGTCTACCAAATCAAAAAAATCCACTAACCCAGTCATGCGGTAGGGTCTAAGTAATCCCGCCGCAGCGGGATTTTTGTTATACTAAACAAGGAGAAACATATGGCATCACGTCTAGAAGAAATCAGAAACGAGAGAATTGGCAAGCTCAAGAAATTGGTCGCACTTGGCATTGCTCCTTACCCCGCCCAGTCACACAAAGAGGTGGGGAACGGTGTCGTTGTGACCGATTTTGACAAGTACGATGGTAAAACAGTCTCACTTACCGGTCGCCTGCGAGCCCTACGCGAGCACGGCAAGCTCGCCTTTGGTGATCTAGAAGACCAATCCGGCAAAATCCAGTTGCTCCTACGCGACAGCAACTTGGGTAAGACGGACAAAAAGACTCAAACCCTCGGTTTTAGTGAGTTATCGCTGATCGACGTGGGCGACTTTGTCGAAGCTAGGGGAGTCGTCTGTAAAAGCAAAACCGGCGCCATCTCGCTGGATGTTCAAGAGTTTAGATTGTTAACTAAAGCCATCCGTCCGCTCCCCGATAGCTGGGAGGGTCTCAAAGACGCCGATACCATTTTCCGTCGTCGCTACCTAGATTTGGCCATGAATGCTAACCACCGCGCCCTCTTTATCCGCAAATCTAAGTTCTGGTCGGTGGCCCGTACTTTTATGGCCGACCACGATTTCCTCGAAGTCGAAACACCGGTCCTGGAGCACGTCACGGGCGGTGCCGATGCGCGTCCTTTTGAGACCTATCACAATGCCTTAGGTGAAAAGTTTTATATGCGCATCTCAACCGAGCTGTATCAAAAGCGACTCCTGGGTGGTGGTTTTGAGAAGATCTTTACCCTTGCTCCCAATTTCAGGAACGAAGGGATCGACGACGAACACTTACAAGAATATTACCAGCTAGAGTGGTACTGGGCCTACGCCGATTTCCGGGACAACATGACTTTGACCCGCGACCTCTTTCGTGCGCTCGCCAAAGGGGTTTATGGCACCACCAAGTTTACTCGTCAAGAACACACCTTTGACCTCGCCGACGAATGGGAAGAGATCGACTACTCAACTGTTATTCTGAACAAATTGGGCGTCGATATATTCAACGACTCGGAGTCCCAAATGGCCAAGGTATTAATGAAACACGGGGTGAAACTAGACGGAAAAGTCGGCAAAGCGAGACTCGTCGACAATCTTTGGAAAATTATTCGCAAAGACGTAGCTGGTCCCGCCTTCCTGATCAATGTGCCCAAGTTTATCTCACCCCTCGCCAAGTCGTATGCCGACAACGAAGCGATTACCGAACGGTTTCAAATCATCCTCGCCGGCTCTGAGCTATGCAATGGCTATAGTGAGTTAAATGATCCGCAGGACCAACTGGCACGCTTTATGGATCAGCAATCACAACGCGACGCAGGTGACGACGAGGCGCAAATGCTCGACATCGACTACGTCGAAATGCTCGAATACGGCATGCCACCGGCCAGCGGGCTCGGTGTCTCGGAGCGCCTTTTCTGGTTCCTCGAAAACGTCACCGCCCGCGAAGGCACGCTCTTCCCCCAGATGAAGCGCCACGTCTCCCAGCTGACCAAAAACATCTACGGCTTAGTCGACCTTGTGCCGGAAAAGAAATCGACATCACCACAAAAGCCGAGCGGCTCGGTGGATGAAAGCGTGAAAGAATCATTCCCAGGTATGTTCTACGCATACACCATTATCGACGGGGTAGATATCAAAAAATCCAATCCCGAACTCAAAAAACTGATTAAGCAAGTTGTAGCAGATAATACCCATGAGCTTGAATCAATCGGTGAGCTTAATCCCATCAAAGCCTACCGTGAAATTTTTAAGAAAACTGGAGCCTGGAAACTAGCTCGTCGCCCCTCCCCAGAAGCATTGCTCAAAAGACTGGCTAATGGCAAAGGTATCTACAACATCAACACCGCAGTAGACGCCTACAATCTCGCGGTGATCGAAACGGGAGTGGGGCTTGGTGGATTTAATGCTGATAAAATTGCTTTCCCCGTCACTCTTCGCCTGACTCAAGCTGGTGAGAAGATGCACCTACTAGGTGATGACGAGCCAACTACCGTGATGGACGGCGAGATGGTCTATTCTGACGCGGAAAAGTTGATCACGCTCGACCTAAACTACCGCGATATCGACGCCACCAAAATAACCGAGGATACCAAAAAGATTATTTTGTACGCCGACGGTGCCCCAGGACTTACCGAGGAAGAAGTGGTCTCAGCACTTCAAAAAGGTGCTGATTACATTCAGCAATTCTGCGGCGGCTCGATTAGTAAAATTGAGGCGGTGAGGTAAGCATGGTCACACGCGACGAGCTAATCAGTTTTATCGAAAATACTCTGGGAGCTGATCTGCTGTCCAAGGCCAGGATCAAAGATATCTACGCCAACGGCGTCCAAATCCACGGCGCCAATGAAGTAGATAAGATCACGCTTGGCGTCACCATGACCCACGACTTTCTTGTTGAATCCGTCGCAGCCGGCGCTCAGTTTTGCCTCACGCATCACGGACTGGATTTAACTAGCCACAATATTGTCGCCTCTCGCATGCACGCCGGTCTCCAAGCAGATCTCCGATATATTTTTGCCCACGACCTCACTGTCGCCGGTTACCACTATAGTCTGGACGCGCATCCGAAGGTTGGCAACAACGCCGCGATTATCCGCGAGCTTGGTGCCAAGATGACGGGCGAGACCTATTTTGATGAATGGGGCTATGTCGCCGAGTTCGAGCAATCCGTTGCCTCCGACGATCTCGCCAGCAAACTCGCAGAGATCACCTCACACGATATTTTTACCGTCTACGGCGGTCCCAAAATGATCAAACGGATTGGGGTCTGCAGTGGTGGCGCCAAGCCCTACGACAGGGAATTGTTCGAGATTATCGACAAGAAAATTGACGCCCATATTGCCGGGGAGATCGTCGAGCCTAGTATCGCCCAGGCTGAGGGTGTGGGATACAACTACTATGCTTGTGGCCACTACGCCACCGAAGTCTTTGGTGTCCAAGAACTGGGTAAAAAGATCAAAGCACATTTCAAAAATAAATTAGAAGTTGAGTTTATCGACATCCCAAACGTTTTATAAAGGAGGAACTATGAACCGCGATGACGCACTAAAAATAGTTCGTGAATACGTCAAAAACGAAAACCTCGTGCGCCACATGCTGGCAGTCGAAGCCGCCATGGCCGCGTATGCTAACAAGTTTGGTGAAAGTGAGGAAGAATATCGGGTTGCAGGTCTCCTCCACGACTTTGACTGGGAGATCCACCCAACAGCCGAGGAACATCCAACCAAAGGATCGCAAATTTTACGCGACCGCGGAGTCAGTGAAGAGATAATTCGTGCCATTTTGAGTCATGCCAATCATAGTGGAGTTAGTCGTGAAACCAACATGGAAAAGGCGCTTTTTGCTTGTGACGAACTCACCGGTCTCATTACCACCACTACGCTGGTCAGGCCCAGCAAAAAAATTGCCGATGTGGAGGTAAAAAGTATCAAAAAGAAATGGAAAGACAAAGGCTTTGCTGCCGGCGTAGACCGTAGCGACGTGGAAAACGGCGCGCGCGACCTCAGCGTGGATCTATGGGAAGAACACGTTCCGACAGTATTGAAAGCTATGCAAGCGATTGCCGAGGAATTAGGACTATGACCAATCAGACGCTCGTAGCCGCGCTAGGGCTACCTGTCTCATCAGATGGCAAAAAAATTCTCCTCACTCAGCGCTCTGCACCAGGTAATCCACACTGGCACAACAAGTGGCAGATCGCCGGTGGCAAGGTCGAGTTTGGCGAAACAGTCGAAGCAGCTGTGGTTCGGGAACTAAAAGAGGAGTTGCACGTCGATGCCACGATTCGCTATCCACACCCGATCGTCAAAACCACCATTTGGTACGCCAAACAAACCGACGAAGGGATGGACACGCAGGTGGTCCTCGTTATGTACCTGGTGGATATTCGCGATCAGGTTCCTGATCTCGACCAGGACGACGACAAAGAAACCGAGAACTGGGGATGGTTTACGTTCGAAGAAGCCCGCAAGCTCGACTTCCTCCCCCTCACTTTCGACATTATTAACGAGGCTTTTGCCCTAGTTGATGAGCGTGCTATACTGCCATTAAGTAAATAATAGCGCCAAAGTCCCGACATTCCATCGGGACGAGCTGGAAGAACTAAAAACTTTCCGGGTAAGCCCGTCACAGCAGGAGATAAGTAGTAGCAAGGTGGCACCGTCCGCAAGGACCCTTCTCAAAAGAGTTGGTTTTGCCGCCTTTTTTGTACTAAAATCATATAACTATCTCCTAGAATCTAGCATCTAGAATCTAGCGACAAAGGAGCTACTATGTTAGATATTCAATACATCAGGGACAATGCGGCCGCTGTTAAACAAGCCACGATCGACAAGGGGTTTGATGGTAGTGTCGTCGACAAAATTATCGAAGTCGATGTTGAGCGTCGCAAACTAATCGGTGAGACCGAGGCTCTGCGAGCAGAGAAGAACAAACTGGGCAAAGATCAGGCAGATCAGGCCCGCGCCATGAAGCAAGACTTGAAAGCCATCGAAGAAAAGCTAGGCACTGTCACCGCTACCTACAACGAGTTGATGCTCAAAGTCCCCAACCCTTCAGCGGCTGACGTCAAAGTAGGCAAGGAAGAAGACAATGAGATCGTCAAAACGGTTGGTACTCCACGCGTTTTCGACTTTACTGTTCGCGACCACCTCGATATCGGACTCTTGACCGGCACCCTCGATGTTACGGCTGGCGCCAAAGTTGCCCAGTCAGGGTTTTATTACGTCAAAGGCAACGGAGCACTTCTCGAATTTGCGCTCGTCCAGTATGCGCTACGCAAATTGGCACAGCACGGCTTTGCCCCAGTCATCACTCCCAATGTGGCCAATGAAAAAAGTGTGATAGGCTGTGGATTCCAAGCTCGCTCCGACAAAGAAAGGCAAATTTATCACATCGAAGGTGAAGACCTCGATCTCATTGGCACCGCCGAGATTACCCTCGTTGCCCAGCACCAGGATACTACTTTTAATGTAGGCGATCTCCCCAAAAAGTACGCGGGTTACTCCTACTGCTATCGCTACGAAAAGGGGAGTTACGGCAAAGATGTCCGAGGTATTCTGCGCGTCCACGAGTTCAGGAAAATTGAGATGGTCGTCTTTTGCATGAGCGAAGACAGTGACAAAATCCACGAAGATTTAAGAGCAATCGAAGAAGAGATCTGGCAGGAACTAGAGATCCCGTACCAAGTCATCAAACAAGCGACCGGAGACCTGGGCAACGCCGCCTCGCGCAAATACGACCTCGAAGCGTGGATGCCCTCACAAAACAAGTATCGCGAGGTGACCTCTACCAGCAACACCACCGATTTTCAGGCTCGTCGCCTCGGCATCAAGGTCCGTCGCAATAATGAGAATGAGTACGTCCATACGCTCAATGGGACGGTCTTTGCCCTTGGTCGCGCCATGATCGCCATCTACGAAAACTACCAAAACGAGGATGGCTCCGTCACAATCCCCAAAGTCTTACAAGCTTTGGTCGGCGCTGATCTCATCTCTGTCGCTAAATAATATGAGCAAAATATCTTTTGTCTATTTTGATGTGGGTGGGGTAGTAGTGCAAGATTCTTCTGGGAATAATAAGCGTCACGAAATGTTTGAGTTCATTGGTGTGCCACAAGCCAGAGAAAAAGAATTCGAAACATACTTTGATCAGATAGAAATTGAATCAACTAGGGGAGTTGATATTGACTCATTTATCGAGGATCTAAGAAGTAAATTCAATGTAACCATCCCAGCCAACTTCTCCTTCCTTCAATACGTTGCCGACTTCGTAGAGCCCAATCCTTCCCTATGGCCAGTCATAAAACAGGCACAATCTCATTGTCCTATCGGCCTCTTAACCGATATGTATCCCCATCTTCTCGACGAGATCAAAAAGCGTGGTCTGCTACCCCAAATTAATTGGGATGTAATCGTGGATAGTAGCATCGAAAAATTCCAAAAACCCGATAAAGAACTCTACCGTATTGCCGAAACCAAGGCGCGAGTCGCACCTACTGAAATTCTCTTTATCGACAATCTACAAGTTAATCTGGATCCTGCAAGTGAGCGTAGTTGGCAAACCTTCCTCTATGATCCTAAAAATCCAGAAAAATCCTCCCAAGAGTTAAGTAAATTTCTCAATCAAAATCTCATTTCACAATATAAAAAAATATGAGCAAAATATCTTTTGTCTATTTCGATGTAGGGGGCGTGATCTTGCTCGACTATTCCGGGACCAATAAATGGGTAGAAATGCAGAGGGGGCTAGGAATTAATCCAGAATTAGATGCTAAATTTGTCGAAATTTGGGGTAGATATAGAGACCAGATTTGTATCGACTGCGATGTTGAAACCATCGTTCCTATCTTGAGAAAAGAGCTTGGCATAAATATTCCAAAAAACTACTCGCTTATCCAAGATTTTGTTTCTCGCTATGAACCTAATCCGAGTATTTGGCCGGTCATTGAACAAATCCATAAGAATACCAAAATCGGACTACTCACCAACATGTACCCGGGATTGTTCGACGCCATCTATGGTCGAGGCGACCTCATGATCTCAAAGAACTGGGATGTGACAGTTGACAGTAGTGTGGTAGGTGCCCAAAAGCCAGATCCGAAAATCTTTCAAATTGCTCAAAGCTTGGTCGATTGTCCTCCACGAGAAATTCTCTTTGTGGAAAACCAAGAGCGCCACCTCGACGTTGCCAAAAAGCTCGGATGGCAAACCTTCCACTACGATCCCCAAAACGCGCTTGAATCAAGCCAAAATTTGGCTCAGTTGATCGGTATTGCAGAGTAGCGACTGTCTCTCCGTGCTACAATTGTTGCCATGCTAAATTTCCTTACCAAACTCTTTGACGGTAACGCCAGACAGCTCTCAACGCTCCAACCCATAGTCGAGGCAGTCAATGGATTTGAAGAGAGCATTAAACAGCTCAAAGACAAGGAACTGCCGGGAAAAACCGCCGAGTTTAAAAAGCGCCTGCAAGCAGGCGAGTCTCTCGACGATATCCTCCCAGAAGCTCTGGCGGTTATCCGCGAGTCCATTCGTCGCGTCACCGGTGAGCGTGCCTATGACGTCCAGCTCTTAGCTGCGCTCTCCCTCTACCACGGACGCATTGCCGAGCAAAAGACGGGTGAAGGTAAGACGCTCTCTGCCACCCTCGCCAGTTACATCCGCGCCCTAGCTGACAAAGGTGTCCACGTGGTTACGGTGAACGATTACCTCGCTCGCCGCGACGCCGGCTGGTATGGTCGTGCCCATTTACTCCTTGGTCTCTCAGTCGGTGTGATTTACTCAGGCATGGGTGACCAGCCAGGTGGTCTTCTCGACCTCAAGCACGAGGAGGCAGGGGAGGAAGATGATCGGCTCAAACATTTCCGCCGCGTACCAAGACAAGAGTCATACGCCGCTGACGTAACTTATGGCACCAACAACGAATTCGGCTTCGATTATCTCCGCGACAACATGGTCCATAGGCTGAGTGACAAAATGCAGAGGGGTCATTACTACGCGATTGTCGACGAGGTAGACTCTATCCTTATCGATGAGGCCCGCACTCCGCTCATTATCTCAGCACCCGACACCGGCGCTACTACCAAATATCCCGAGTTTGCCAAAATGGTCACGACCCTCGCCAAAGATACCGACTACGACGTCGACGAAAAACTCAAAACTGCCACCCTTACTGACTATGGTATCCGTCGCCTCGAACAAAGACTCGGAGTGAAAAACCTCTATGAGGAAAGCTACGAATCTGTCCACCATGTCGAGCAAGCGCTAAAAGCCGCGACGCTTTTTGAGCGAGATCGCGACTACGTGGTCAAAGACGGGGAGGTCATCATCGTCGATGAACACACGGGCCGGATGATGTATGGCCGCCGCTTCTCCGACGGTTTGCACCAAGCCATCGAAGCCAAAGAGGGGGTCAACATCCAGCAAGAGTCACGCACCCTGGCTACCATCTCCCTCCAAAACTATTTCCGCATGTACGAACATCTATCCGGCATGACGGGAACTGCCAGTACCGAGGGCGAGGAATTTAAAAAAATCTATAATCTCGATGTCGCCGTGATCCCCACCCACCGCACAGTAGCTCGCATTGACTCAACAGATTTTATTTTCAAAACCACTCGCGCCAAATACGCGGCTATCGTCAGAGAAGTCGAAGAATTGCACGCAAAGGGTCAGCCCGTTTTGATTGGAACCAAATCTATCGACAACAACCAAATCATTTCTAAGTATTTGAAACGTAAAAATCTGCCCCACAATGTCTTAAACGCCAAAAACCACACCGAAGAAGCCAAGATCATTAGTAACGCCGGCGCCTACGGTGGTATTACCGTGGCCACCAACATTGCCGGCCGTGGTGTCGTCATTGTCCTGGGTGGTGCCAAAGCGGAACGTGAACCCAAAGAGTGGGCCAAAGAACACGAGCGAGTGGTCAAGGTTGGTGGACTCCACGTGATTGGTACCGAGCGACACGATAGTCGGCGTATCGATAATCAGCTCCGTGGTCGCAGTGGTCGCCAAGGTGATCCCGGATCCAGTCGGTTCTATGTCTCACTCGAAGACGATCTCATGCGCATCTTTGGCGGTGACAAAATCGCGGGTATCATGACCATGCTCAAAATCCCCGAGGACGAGGCCATTGAGCACTCTATGGTGTCTAAGGCGCTGGAGTCCGCTCAGGTCAAAGTCGAGGGGTTTTACTTTGATATGCGTAAGCGCGTCGTCGACTACGACGACGTCATGAACAAACACCGTCAGGTCATTTATCAGCTCCGCAACAAACTCTTAACCGATGCCGAATCCTCTCCCGACAATCTCCGTACCCGCATGCTGGATTTGATCAATGAGGAGATCGAACTGCTCGTTAACTCCCGCATCACCGAAGGACTCACAACAAAAGAGATCGACGCGATCGTCAAAGAATTTATCACCATTATTCCCTTTGACGATGCCTCCCAAAAACAGCTGGTCAAAGAACTTGGTAAAACCAAAGACCCAAACACTATTATAAATAGCCTAAGAGGCATAGCCACAGATACCTACGCCAGCCGCGAGAAAAGTATTGGTAGCGAGACTAATCGCGAAATCGAGAAATACGTTTACTTGACTACCCTCGACGAAAAGTGGATGGATCACCTAGACAATATGGAGTCCCTCCGCGACGGCATTGGTCTGCGCGGATACGCCCAGCGCGACCCGCTGGTCGAATACCAAAAAGAATCGTATGGTATGTTCGAACGCTTAATCGGTTCCGTCGAATCCGAAGTGGTCAAAAAGATCTACCGCCTCAATCCCGTAGCTCAACCACAACAACCACCCAAAGTTACTCTCCGCAAGGACGAGGTGGCAGGCGCAGAAACTAAGCGAAAAGTAGTCAAAGCAGAATCCACTGTGTCTACTTCCGACAAAAAAGAGCGCATCGGCCGCAACGATCCCTGTCCCTGCGGCTCCGGTCTCAAGTACAAAAAATGTGGTTTGATCGGCGCCAAAGAACACCGTGCTTAGCGTATAATCCCCCATATGTCACAAATCAAAGCTATTATTTCCGACGCCGACGGCACTCTCGTCAATACTGTCTTCCTTATTCGTCATGGCCAGTATGAAGCGGCGGTAGAATATCTCGTTTCATTGGGTCTCCATAGACATGAAATTCCTCCGTACGAATTGTACGAATCGTATATCAATCAATCAGTCGGTGGTAGCACTCGCGAAACATTCGAAAAGACTATTACTCTGATGTTCAGCAAATCTCACCCTGACCTATTTGATAAGATCGATTTCGATCAACTCGACGCGACTCTCGCGCCTATCCAAGATCGCATCGCTCCGTTGTATGTACACCCATTTCATGGTCTCACTGAGTTGTTTACTTGGCTTGGCGAAAGCAAGACCGATTTTGGGATATTTACTAGTGGTAATCGTCGCATGATCGTCCGCAACTTTGGAGTGAGTCTACCGGTCATGGGCTACACAGACTTATTCTTGTCTGACGAAATCGGAGTTGGTGAACGTTTAGGCGCTTTCATGGTCAGGGCGAAGGCAGTCTATGGCATGCCAAATATCGCTATAATTACTTGCGAAGATGTAACCAAAACTAAACCAGATCCCGAAGGAATCTTGAAAATCATGGACACGCTTAATGTTCAACCCGACGAAGTGATTGTGTTGGGCGACCATATTACGGATATGCAGGCTGCACAGGCCGCTGGCGTCCATTCTATCGGCATCTCCCACGGCTTTGGACTTCCGGCTGATTTAACTGCCGCTGGTGCCATCCGTATTGTAGATGATATTAGCTCACTGCCTAAGCTCATAGAAAAACATAACAGCGGTGAGTCAAAGCTATTTTGATAACCTCCAGCGCCGTAAACATCCAGACTGATATAATGACCACATGATCATATCCACAACAACTCCTTTTACTTTAGAACAAATTGAGAAACTCAAAGAACAATTTGATGTGTATATCAAAACCGTTATTGATGTCGAGCGGAAAATTTGTGTGGCCGGCATGGATAGACACTATGAAGGCGAACAAATATTGCTAAAAGACGGCTCGAAACAATCAAATCTTTGGGGAGGGGGGATTGATACTAATAGTCAAGATATCGACTTCAACTCGTTCATCAATATCCGCCCAAATGACGACAATACGAGTAACGAAATTCAGAGCCTTGAAATTCGCCAAGTGTACACAGAACTAACAAAGTACTTTTTCAAAGTAATCTATGAAAAATAACCAAAAAACCGTTTTACAATCTCTCTCCATGGACCTCCTGCGTGCGGCCCTCGGTCGTCACCGTGGTTCTCATGCCATGGCGGACCGCTTTATCGAAGAAGCCAGTAAACGTGTGGCCGAAATAGACGACACTTTTCAGGTCAAGATAATTACGGATCTCAAAGAGGTTTTGCGAGTCAGATCTGACCGCCAAGCCGAAGATTTGCTTATGTATAGCACCATCATCCGCAATAGATCTATCTAGTCACTAATTTCCCCAGTATAATAACTAAATGCGTATCTCCCCGCTCAGATTATTCTTTATCTCCCAAGGATTAGGTTTTGTCTATTTCTGGATCTCCCTCGCGATTCCTTACTTGATGTATCGTGGGCTCACCCCACTCGAAGCCTTTTCTCTCATGTCTCTGTATCAATTTATTGGGGTATTTTTGGAGTATCCAACCGGCGTGATTGGAGACAGGTTTGGGTATCGGCGGACTTTGTTTATCGCCAACACACTCAATGCTTTATCCATGGTTATCCTCGCTCAATCAGGACCCAGGTGGGTATACCTGCTAGGACTAATTGTTTTAGCAATCGGGTCTGGATTTTCCTCCGGCAACAACCAAGGTTTACTCAAAAGAGTTTCATCCAATGTCCGCAGGGACACCGCCAATCTTACCGCCCTCGCAGAATTTGTCATTTTCCTCAGCTCCCTTATTGGGGCTTGGATTGGTGCAATCAGTTTCGAGGTTGCGCTCTACATTAGTGCCGCTGCCATGTTTAGTGCGAATATCCCTCTCTATTTCTTGTCGAGCGATCGAACTTATCGCATTGATACTCACTCCCTGAGCCAAATCATCAAAGATGGGCTAATAGCACTGAAGAATCCAGTCATGTCACAGCTCTTTCTTATTTTAGCTGTCTATGGTGGTTTCTTTTTCTCGACAAAAAGTATCATCGGTAGTTTTGGCGATTTATATGGATTTGATCTCAAACTGATTGGGATCTTTATTGGGTTAAGCGCGCTCAGTAGAGCAGTAGGCAGTAAATTTTATGCACATTACCAGGGTATATCGAAATTATACACATTGCTCTTTTTAGCTATCGCTATTTTGACCATGGCTATCTCTCCAGTGTACGGTGTGGCTGTCCTGATCATTGTCTTCCACTTTGGGGTGGGGTACTTGATCTCTGCGATCGATGGAGATATTCACGATTTAGCACAAGATCACACGCGCTCCAGCCTCTTCTCACTAAAACGCCTTATTATGCGCTTAGTCTCATCCGGGTATTTGCTCATATATGGCCTATTTATTTCCCGCGACCAATTTACTTTACTCATGGTTTGTCTAGGTACAGCCATGTTGATCACTGTACTGATTACGAAAAAGTATTCTTCAGCTAAGCCGTACCTACAAAAAGAGCGGCCCATAGAGTCGCTCTAAATGTACGATGCTTTTTAACCCCTTCTATACACGTCGTAAAGCCTGACCGCTGGTTATAAAGATCAAATATGTCACGGACTAACAGTTGACCCTGAGAGGGATTCAGGCAAGGCTATATTTTACCGAGGATATAGTCGCATGTCCAGTATCCGTGCTACACTAAATCTCATACTAAATAGATGGAGGTAATCTATGTGCTACAACTGTGGGTGCGGCAACCCAAATGACGATATGGGTGATCCAGCCAACATAACTAACACGACCTTTGAAAAAGCGGCCGAGGCCGAAAAGCAAAGTGTGGCAGAAGCCAAGCTCAAAACGCTCGAATTGTTACAACAACAACTAAATACTAAGTCAAAATAAACAACCATGGAAATGCAAGTCAAAAAAAATCTCAAACGAGCACTAGGTATATTCCTGGTCGTCTTTGGGATCGCCGGCCTCATTCTCCCCATCCTCCCGGGGTGGTGGGTCATCCCCATTGGTCTTGAACTTCTTGGCTGGCGATTAATCATTGACCGCAAAAAGCCCTGGAGTGAAATTATCAGTTTACGCGACAAAACCAAAGATAAGGGCGAAGGTAGAGTAAAATAGCTTCATGTTGAAACAATCAGGCAAAAATACCTCGTGGTCTCCCGTGGCTAAATGGTACACGGGGATAGTCGGGGAGGGCGGCCATTACTTTCACGAGCACGTCATTTTACCCAGACTCAAATCCTTGCTCGATCCCCGTGGCGGTGAGTCAGTCCTCGACGTAGGTTGTGGCCAGGGGGTATATGCTCGTACGCTCGCTCACAACGTAGATTACACAGGAATAGATGCCTCCAAAGAGTTGATCGCGGAAGCCAAGCAGTTAACAAAAAATGCCAGGCAGGTTTACTACGTCGCCGACGCGACCAAGGGATTACCTGTTCCCGCGGACACATTCGACCACGCCGTGTGTATCCTCGCCCTGCAAAATATGCGTGACGGCGCCAGTGCGATCCAAAACGTCGGGGTTGCACTCAAACAGGGTGGAGACTTTACCATGGTCATCAACCATCCCAGTTTCCGCATCCCTCGCCAAAGCAGTTGGGGCAAGGACGAGGCCCAAAAACTCGAATACCGCCGGGTCAATAGATATCTCTCGCCGCTCGAAATCCCCATCAACGCTCACCCCGGACTCTCTGATTCAGTCATGACTTGGACTTACCACCAGCCGTTAGAATATTACGTCAAAGCGCTCAAGTCAGCCGGACTCGTAATCACTGACATCGAAGAGTGGACTTCCGACAAGGTCAGCGTAGGTAAGGCCGCCAAAGGAGAGAATAGGGCCCGTGCAGAATTCCCTTTGTTTATGGCCATTAGAGCAGTTAAAATAAGCGTATGACCTGGCAAAAACTGAGCTCAGTCGAAAAGTACAAAAATCGTTACATGACGGTTACGGAAGACGAAGTTTTGACTGACCACGGCGATAAAGTAGTGTATGGGATTGTCCACAAGGAACCCTTTGCCGTCGCTATCCCTTGGGACGGGAGTAAAACAGTGCTGGTCGGGCAATATCGATACCCTATCGACTCTTTCTCCTGGGAATTCCCGATGGGTCACTACGAGTCAATACATAAATCAGTCGAAGATGCAGCCAAAGTCGAACTCCACGAAGAAACAGGCATTCAGGCTCAAAGGATTGTCGAGATAGGGAATTTTTACTTGGGCGCTGGTCACCACACTCAAAAAGGGTATGTATTCCTCGCTACCGATCTAAAAACTGGAGACCGTCAGTTGGAACCATCAGAACAGGGGATGCAAATGAAGTGGGTTACGCTTGACGAACTCTCAATACTTATCGAAACAGGTGAGATCAAAGACGGACCCACGATTACTGCTTTTAAATTTTTAGAATTCTATTTCGCCAAGCAAAGTTGAGCGTATAATTCCCCCATGTACAAGAAAAATATTCGACTACTCAAAATCTTTAACTTCCTGATCGGCTTTAGTTTGTTTGCGCCCCTCGCCATTATTTATTTTTCTAAAGTATCGGGTTCATATGCGCTAGGGGCTAGTATCTTCGGCATCAATGCGCTCGCTTCTGCACTTTTTGAGGTACCCACAGGTGTTTGGTCAGATCGCATGGGAAGGCGGGGAACTATTATCATGGGATCCTGGGCAAGAGTCACCGCTTTCGTCCTCTACGCCATTGGTCTCTCGTATTGGTGGCTAGTGGTTGGGGCTATCCTCGAAGGGCTCTCACGATCATTGTATAGCGGTAACAATGATGCATTCTTGCACGATACACTCGCCGACGACGGGATGGAAGAGGAATACGATGAGTACTTGGGTAAAACTAGTTCCACTGAACAACTAGCACTTGGATTATCGGGTGTATTAGGAGCTATCATTGGCAATTTCTCTTTTTTGTACTTAATGTGGTTATCTGTTATTGCACAGGTTTACATGCTTTATATAAGTTATCAATTCATTGAACCAAAAACTAGGGCTATCCGTAATTCAAATATCTACTCTCATGTTCGTGAAGCGATCAAGTTGTTTATCACCAACAAAAAATTGCGACTGCTAAGCATGAGTTCATTCTTGGGTTTTGGGCTCGGCGAGACCAGCTACCAATTTAGATCAGCATTTATCAGTACCTTGTGGCCGATTTGGGCTATTGGATTGACTAGTCTTATCACTAACGTCAGTGCAAGTATAAGCTTTTGGTATAGTGGCAAACTAGTTCGAAGGTTTAACGAATTCAAAATTCTACTATTTGGCTCAGTATATGGGAAAGTTATTAGTCTCGTTGCCTATGCAGTACCTACGATATTATCACCCTTGCTCCTCACTACCATGGGACTACTATACGGGGTAACTGAAGTTTCTAAAAATAAGCTAATGCAACTTGAGTTTACTGATCATCAGCGCGCCACCATGTCTTCCCTCAATTCACTATTCGGCAATGTCACTTTTTCAATCATATTTATTGTTCTAGGTATATTTGCAGACTCGATTGGTCCAGCCAAAGCACTTATTTTACTCACCCTTGCTTCAATTTCGACGACGTACATCTACTATCTACTTTTCAAAAATGACGATAAGATAAAAGCATGAGAAAAAACTCATACGCATTTTGCGGTGGTGCATTTGGTGATGAGGGCAAAGGTAAGATCGTCGATGAGTACGTCAATTTGTTATCCAGCAATAATGAAGTAGTAGTATATCGGGACAATGGCGGTGCCAATGCTGGCCACACCATAGAATTAGAAAACGGACAACGCCTCGCCCTCCACCAACTCCCATCAGGGGTAGTCTCTAAAAACGCAACCGTGATCCTGGGCAAAGGGATGGTTCTCCACCCTGGTGATCTCCTTGCTGAAATACAAAGCGTAAAAGCACTAGTTGGTGACTCAACACACGGCACTATCATGATTGACGAAATGGCCACTCTCTCACTCGATACTCACCGCGCTTTCGAGTCTGTACTCTCTAAATGGCAAACAGGTTATGCCGCAACAGGTCGTGGCATCTCCCCCGCGTATGCAGATATCTTATTTAGACATCCACTCCTCGCCCGAGATCTCGTAGATTTTGACGAATCTAAAATAGCCAAACACTATCAACTCTATCGTGCACTAGTTGCTGGATTGGGAGGAGAACTCTCTACCACCTTGGTCCCGACTGTAGATGGTAAGACTCTCCCGGTTGGCGCAGAATCTGCATTTATCAATCGACTCAAAATTCAGTCTAAACAGCTCGTGACTTATATCCAATCTGTAGACCAATACCTCAAGACTAAATGGGGTGACGAAAACATCCCATTCATTTTTGAAAAAGCCCAAGCTGTCGGACTCGATGCGCGCTGGGGAGTATATCCGGATATTACCGCCTCAGATTGTACATTTGGCGGCATTCTCAGTTCAACCGAAGGGATCGTTGACCCGAGAGATATCAGCGTACGCTCGGCAGTCATCAAAGCTACTTACATGAGTACAGTAGGTACTCGGGTGCTACCCACCATGATGGAAGAAAAATTGGCCTCTCGCATCCGCGAAGATGCTCACGAGTACGGGGCCACCACCAAAAGGCCTCGTGGCCTAGCCTATATCGACATTCCCATGCTGCGCTTTTTTGCCCGAGTCGGCGACGTCAATAGTTACGTCATTACCCACATGGATATTGTTTATCAGGGTGTCCCAATCAAGGTCTGCACCAGCTATACCAAGGATGGCAAAGAGGTAGATTATCGGCCAGATCAAACATATCTAAACTCAGTTATTCCTGTCTACCGCGAGTTTAAACCGTGGGACGTGTCTAAAATCCGCAAAGCGGGCACAGTTCAGGCATTACCAAAAGAAGCCAAAGAGTACCTGGATTTTATCGAAAAAGAAGTGGGCCAAAAAATCATCATGATCACGACCGGTCCCAAGCGCAACGAGTATCTGAAAATTACATGACCGATATCGTCTACGCTACCACCAATCCCGGCAAGTTTAGCCATCCCTACTTGACCCATCCGACCGTTAGGTCGAGTGAGGGAGTTATCC
>CAYILS010000007.1:0-18933 GCA_964364325.1 uncultured Pseudomonadales bacterium | reverse complement strand
TTGTGTACGCCAAGCAATATACGTGAGAGTGCAAAATGTATGCGACTCGTACAATCATTGGCCAAAAGTAGGTTTCTCCGCTACAATCTCACTGCATGACAAGTTTTAAGATCATTGGTGGTACACCACTCAAGGGAGCAGTTCGCCTGGGAGGTGCCAAAAACGCTAGTTTCAAACTGATGATTGCAGCAGCTATGGGAGACGGTGAGTCCCGACTCCTCAATATGAGTAAGATAGGGGACGTCGAAGTCACCTACAAGACCCTCGAGGCGATCGGTATTACGTGCAGCCGGCCGGGTGACAATACCGTCTATATCCAGGGCGGCGATTTGACGACAGACACTATCCCTCAGTTTACCGGGGAGAAAACGCGCGCAGCCACGCTCTTTGCCGGACTACTACTCAACAAAAAAGGGCGAGCCATTATCCCTATTCCAGGCGGATGCAGTCTAGGTGATCGCCCCATTGAGCGTCACCTCGAGGGATTTCGCGCTATGGGGGCAACGGTTACTGGCACGGACACTGGTCTCGAGCTGGAGGCGCCAAATGGTTTGCGTGGCACTACCTATCGTTTTGACAAAAAGTCCCACACCGGCACCGAGTCACTCATTATTGCCGCGGTTTTGGCCAATGGAAAAACCGTGATCGAAAACGCCGCTCTTGAGCCCGAGGTGGATGATTTGATCGAATTCTTCAACAAAATGGGCGGCCAGGTTAAGCGAGTTGGCGAGACTATCAAAATCGTCGGCGTCAAGCGCTTGCACGGTGCTACCCACCACGTCATGTCCGACCGTAACGAGGCCGTCTCCTATGCGTGTATGGCCTACGCCACCAAAGGCGACATTATTGTCGAAGGGGCTAGGCCGGAACACATCAAGGCTTTTCTAGCTGAGGTCGATAAAATCGGTGGTAAATATGAAATATTCGACTATGGCATCCGCTTCTACTACGAGACTCCGCTCTTAGCGACTGATATCACGACCGCTCCGGAGCCTGGGTTTATGACCGACTGGCAGCCACTCTGGACAACGATGATGACATCAGCCCAAGGGACATCTCACGTTCTTGAGCTAGTCCACAACAACCGGCTAGCCTTCACTAAAGAACTCAATGTCATGGGTGCCTCTATCGAACTCTACGATGCCGAGGTTAGTAATCCGGGTGAGGTCTACCAATTTGTCTGGCCGGAGCGTGAGCACAATTTTCACGCGGCTAAAATCACCGGTCCCTCGATCCTCCACGGCATGGAGATGACGGTCCCCGATCTGCGTGGGGGAGCCACCCTGGTAATGGCTGCCATCATGGCAGAAGGGGAGTCGGTTATTGATAATGTCGAGCTGATCGACCGCGGCTACGAAAACTTTGACGAGCGCCTGCGCAACCTGTCGGCCAACATCATCCGAACGTGATAACATATGTCTATGTCCAAGCACACGATCTCATTCCAAAATGCGTTTAATGGTATCTGGACAGCCATCACCACCCAAACCAATCTCCGCATCCATTTTGTCGTTGCCTCACTAGTCATCTTTGCCGCGGTCTATCTACGGATTGACCTCGATCATATCCTCGACCTCATCGTCGCCATCTCTATCGTCATGCTCGCCGAGATGATCAATACCGCTATCGAATTTCTCTGCGATGCCGTCACGCTCGAGCACAACGAGAATATTAAACGGGCCAAGGACGTCTCAGCTGGGGCGGTCCTCATCTCCGCTATTTTTGCTGCCCTGATAGGTCTCATCGTTTTTGTACCAAAATTGCTATGAACAACTTACTCGGCTTCCTCTTATTCTCATTCACCATCAACGCTGCCCTGATCGTTCCTTTCATCAACTTGCTCTATAGTCTCAAGTTCCAGCGCCCAGGCAGGGGTACCGCCGACTTTATGGGTACGGTCAACTCCATGTTCAACAAGTTACACAAGAAGAAAACCGGCACGCCAGTCGGTGGTGGTCTCCTCATCATCATCGCCACCACTATCCTCTTCTCGCTTGTTACCAGTATGCTCCGACTCGTTGGAGCCGATATGCAGAGCGTCTATGAGTATCGCGGCGAGATCAACGTAATTTTTGCGACCTTTATCCTGTATGGTCTGCTCGGGTTGTACGACGACATCATCAAGTTTTTTGGCAAGCAAACCAACCTTGTTGGAGTCTCCTGGCGCTTCAAGCTCGTTGCTCAGGTAGTAATCGGTCTAGGCATCGGATGGTATATGTTTAATGGGATGGGTATCAGCATCATCAACATTCCCTATTTTGGAGTCATCGACTTGGGTTGGTTTTTTGTCCCATTCTCTGCTTTTATCATTGTCGCATTCAGTAACGCAGTCAACGTCACGGATGGTCTAGACGGTCTCGCCGGTGGCCTCCTTATGATTACCCTGTTTGCGCTCATCATCCTTGCAACTAGTATCTTAGACACGCCGATCACCCTCTTCCTCGCGCTCTGGCTGGGAGGAATCTTAGCTTTCCTCTATTTCAATACCTATCCGGCCCGCATCACCCTCGGCGACGTCGGGGCACTCTCCTTTGGGGCGACCTTGGCAGTCATTGGCTTACTCCTAGGCAAGATCATCGCCGTTGCGGTCATCGGTAGCATCTTCATCCTAGAGATCAGTTCAAGCTCTATTCAAATGTTTGGTAAACGGTTCTTGGGTCGGCGTCTGCTGCCGCTCTCTCCGGTGCACCTCTGGCTCCAGTCAATCGGCTGGGAAGAAACCAAGATTGTCACCAGGGCCTGGCTGGCTGGCATCATTCTGGCTCTGTTTGGACTCTGGCTCGCGTTCCTATGAACAGTCAACCCATCATCGTGTTCGACTCAGGTATTGGTGGTTTAAGTATTTATCGTCCCCTCGTCGCTGCATTACCACTTGAGAGTATCATCTACCTCTCAGACCCAGAGGGCTTTCCCTACGGTGACAAAGATCTGTCGTGGCTCAGTCAGCGGTTTCGGGAGCTAGCTGTCAAGTTTAAGGCGCTCCATCCTAAAGCCGTGGTCCTCGCCTGCAATTCTGCGACTACCAACATCATCCAAGAGCTTCGAGCCAGCCTAGACTGTCCTGTTATTGGGGTTGAGCCAGTGATCAAGCCACTCTCTGGATACAAGTCTAGCCTTGCGCTCATGACCAAAGCATCGGCCGAGTCTGACACCACCAAAAAACTACTCGTGCAGTACGGAGAGCAGATACACGTATTCACCCCTACTGGATTAGCCATTGCCATAGAGTACAACGATTTTGATCAGGTGAAAAAGAGTATCCACGAGATTAAAGAACTTGTACAAAAAAAGGATATCGATGCAATCGGTTTGTCTTGCACGCATTATCCCCTCATCCTCACCCAGTTAAAAGAGGCGATGCCAGGTGTGGTATTTATCGACCCCTCAGATGCTGTCGTCAGGCAAGTTATCCGGGTGTTAGAATCGAGGTAACTATGAATGAATTTATCGGTCAAATTATTGGCAAAAAAGTCCTCGTTTTTGGCGTCGGGCGACAAGGCGGAGGGACGGGAGATGCCGCCTGGTTAGAATCGCATGGTGCTATCGTGCGGCTTTCTGATCAGGACACGAGTATTGTTGCAGAGGGCCAAACTAGTGAGCAGATCGACTGGGCAGAAATCGTTATCAAAAATCCCGGCGTCCCAGACGATCATGAACTCGTCTTGTTCGCCAAATCACAGCACAAACCGGTCTATACGAGTGTGGCAATCTTCGTAAAATATGCTAGTGTTACGACCATTGGTATCACGGGGACGAGGGGCAAATCGACGACCACTGAACTGATCGCTAGCATGTTGGAGCAAGCCTATCCCGGTCAGGTGATTAAAGGCGGCAATATCGCGGGCACTTCTTGCTTGCAGTTATTCGACCAGTGCGATGGCAAAAAATACGCCGTGCTAGAACTTTCTTCTTTCCAGCTCCACAACTTTCACGATCTCAAAACCAGCCCTAAAATCGCTATAATCACTAATCTTTACCCCGACCACTTAAACCGCTATCCAACTATGGAGGCGTATCAGCGGGACAAAGAGGCCGTGTGTGCCTACCAGCAAGCAGGTGATTGGTGTTTCTACAATCAAGACAACTCAGGTGCGGTGAGTATTTCCCAGGCTACCCAGGCAGCACGAATAGGTTATAGCGCTAGTAGTGTGATGAACTGGGAAACAAGTTTGCCAGGACTCCACAACCGCGAAAACATCGCGGCTATGGCCGCTCTAGCAGAGAGACTCGGCGTCAACGCAGAGATTACCCAGTCAGTGGCCAAGCAGTTCCAGGGAGTTCCCTTTCGGCAAGAAAAAATCAGGACCCTGGACGGCGTTACCTACATCAACGACACGACAGCTACCACCCCGATTGCCGCCATCAAAGCCCTTCAAGCTGCTACTTCCCCCACCATCTGGATCACTGGCGGCGATACCAAAAACCTACCTTTTACTGAGCTTATCGACGAGGTCAAAGCCAACTCAAATATCAAAAAAATTATTATCTTGGGATCCAAAAATATCCCAGAGTACACAGCTCAGCTCCAGACAGTGGCTGGAGATAAGATTGTGGGGACGGCCAGCTCCATGTCACAAGCTGTTGACCTCGCCCGTAGCGTCAGCGCAGGAGGTGACTCTGTCCTCCTTTCACCTGGGTTTACTTCTTTTGATCTCTTCCAAAACGAGTTTGATCGGGGCCGACAGTTTAACGATCTCGTGCAAAAGGTATGAAAAAAATCCACGTCTCGCTTGGCACTCGTCTCATTATCATGACTTTGACTCTTCTAGGTTTTGGTCTCATCATGATCTACAGTGCCAGCGTGGCCGAGGGAGCCCGTGACTTTGGCAACAAGTGGCACTTTGTCCTCCTCCAACTCAAATGGGCGGGGGTTGGACTGGTGGGGATGTTGGTCTCGAGCCTGATTCCCCCCAAAGCATGGAATAAACTGGCTCCTTTTTTACTCCTCGTCGGTCTCATGCTCCTGCTGCTCGTGGCCATCCCCGGCATCGGCACTAAGGTTCAGGGTGCTAGGCGCTGGTTAGTCCTGCCAGGCATTGTGATTCAGCCAGCCGAACTGATCAAATT
Source organism: uncultured Pseudomonadales bacterium (assembly GCA_964364325.1). Lineage (GTDB taxonomy): Bacteria > Patescibacteriota > Microgenomatia > UBA1400 > UBA12108 > CAJAUT01. Next base: position 13,866 of record CAYILS010000007.1, on the reverse strand, counting down.
TATCGAGGTGGTCTACCTCTCTTCGTGGCTGCACTCACGCAAGGTTACGCTCGCTCAGTTTGGTTTTTTTGTGGCCTTTGTGGCCGGCCTCATCATGCTCCAGCCTGATATGGGAACAACCTTAGTCGTCAGTCTGCTGGCAGTTGCTTTGTATTTTCTCTCCGATTATCCGCTCAAGCATCTCTTCACCATCGCGCTCATCGGCATCGTGGCTGCCGTCATTTTGATTGTGGCAGAGCCCTATCGCCTCGAGCGGGTCAAGACTTTTATCGATCCTCTCCACGACTCACAGGGTAGCTCATATCACGTACGCCAAGTGCTCTTATCCCTTGGATCAGGAGGTATCTCAGGATTAGGTATTGGTAGGTCACGTCAGAAGTACGCCTACTTGCCGGAGGCGACGACCGATTCAATCTTTGCAGTCGTAGGAGAAGAGCTTGGGTTTATTGGCGGAGTCACGCTCATTCTGGCCTTTCTCTACTATCTCTCCCTGATTTTCAAAATCGCGGCAGCCGAACGGGATAAATTCGCCTCCACTATGGTGGCAGGAGTCGGGGCTTGGATTGGGTTGCAAGTCTGCCTCAATTTGGCTGCCATGGTCGCCTTGACTCCGCTGACCGGTGTCCCGCTGCCGCTCGTTTCTTACGGCGGCTCTGCCCTCATCACCATGCTCGGCGGCGTCGGCCTCGTTCTCTCCGTCGCCCGCCACCAGAAAGGGTAAGATAAATATCTATGACTTGGTTTATATACGCCCTCATATCAGCCATTATCGGAGTCGCATATTCAGTTGTTGCACGCAAGTTGTCTGTCGAGAGCGAGAACCCACGAGCACTCTCTATCGTTTTTAATGGGTGCTCCGCCCTGATAGCGCTCAGCTTATTTCTATTTGAGAACTGGTGGTTTAATCCAGTTCCTCTCCATGTTTGGGGGCTCGTCATTCTCTCTGTTGTCCTTTACGCCGTATTTGAAGGTACTCAGTTTTACGGTCGCAAATATGTCGATGTCTCAACATCATCCATCATTTTTAGACTCAACACGGTGATCGCCGTCTTCACTTCATTTGTATTTCTTAGGGAGTCAATCACGGTCAACAAAATTATCGCTACGCTGTTAATCTTGTTTGGCACATATCTCGTGACAGTAAAAAACTTGAGTCTTAAATTCAACAAAGGATTTATCTATATTCTTGTAGCCACTTTTGCTATCGGCTTAGTTCGTCCAGTGGACAAAACCGCTGCTGCCTTTTTCTCACCGGCACTCTATACAGTCATGGTTTATATTGGGCCAGCTTTCGTTATGTTGTTCTTCCCTAAAATCATTAAATTGCAAGAATTATGGAAAGAAGTACGACTGGGGAGATATTTAATCCCGCTTCTTGGCATTATCAATGTCTTTGAATACTATTTCATGATCAAAGCCTACTCTCTTGCCGATGCCTCCCTTGTCGTTCCCATTGTTTCGCTGTCGACTGTCTTCACAGTCGTTGTCGGCATTATTTTCCTCGGAGAGCGAGACAATCTACTCAAAAAGCTTGCGGCAGCAGTCCTCGCCTTCATTGGTTTGCTACTGATTAAAATGTAGTATTACTACGATAATTCGAATGATAGTAGTAACTGTAATCGAGTATACTGAACCATATGCCAACAATCGTCATTACCGGTGGGCACCACAACTCAGCGCTCGTGGTCGCTCAAGAGTTTAAATCAAAAGGGTGGAACGTAGTCTGGATAGGCCACCGCTACAGCGCGCGCGGCGACACGCACGACTCAGCCGAGTACATCGAAGTCACCGCCTCCAAAATACCTTTTCACGACCTGGTCGCCGGCAAGCTCACTATGGACCTACGAGAACTAATCAGATTCCCCCTGGGCATCTATCGTGCGTACGCGATTTTACGTAAAGCCAAACCAAGTGCCATCCTCAGCTTCGGTGGTTATCTAGGAGGCACGGTTGCTCTTGTGGGCAAAATACTCGGTATCCGGATTTATCTCCACGAGCAGACCGTCACGGCCGGGCGCGCCAACAAATTCATCGGCAAATTGGCCAGAACAGTCTATTTGACTTGGCCAGAGTCAGCTAAATATTTTGATAGAGCCAAAATCCAAGTGGTCGGCCTCCCCCTGCGACCTAGTATTCTCAGTGCCAAACCCAAGTCGCTATTTCCCCGCCGCAAACCAACCCTCCTCGTGATGGGTGGCAAACAAGGTGCCCACGTCATCAATACCTTTATTTTCGAACATCTCTCCGATCTGCTGCCACACTACAATATCGTTCATCAAACAGGAACTAGCTCGCTCACCCACGACTACGAAACCGCGATCAGCTTGGACAGTACGCTTGGCAGTTTGGCCGATTGCTACCTACCGCTTGGCTATATCGGCGAGAGTGAGATAGGCTCGTATCTACGCTCCGCCGACCTCTACCTGGGCCGCTCGGGTGCGCACATTTGTTATGAGCTCGGACTCCTTGGACTCAAAAGTATCCTGGTCCCGCTCATGGCCACGCACGACGCTGAGCAACACAAAAACGCTACTATTTTAGTCAAAGCCGGTCTCGCCCAGATCTTGTCCCAAACTCAATTATCTCTACCCTCCCTGCGCGAAACCATCAAAACGGTAGTCAAACTACCTGGCAAAACTCTCGCCCTCCCACGCAACGCGAGCCACTCAATCGTCGACAGTATTACAGCCCAAACCAAGTAATATGCAAGTAGCACCAGTGTTTAAACCTTCGCGCTCAAAATATCTCGTCTTTACCACAGACATTATTATCCCGACCCTCATTTGTGCCTGTGTAGGGACTTTAGCTTACACACTCCTCTATTCACCTATTTTCAAAGTACAGAAGGTGAGTTGTCTAGTTGACTATCGGCCATGCGAAAATCCGAGTCTGGGCGCTGAGCTCGACAAGCTAATTGGCCAAAATATCTTTAAGCTCTCTCCAGCTCGTATCAAGGCTCGCCTCACTTCCGGTGACTTTACGATCCGCCAAGTAGAAATTACTCGTCGACTCCCTAGCCGCGTCGAGGTTAGCTTGCAGTCCGTCTATCCGCACGTTGCCCTGCAAGTCAAAGACGAATCTCGCTGGGTCGTGCTTGACACCCAGCTACGCGTCATTGGATCCCGCGATACCTATCCAAACGTGCCAATCGTTATCGTCACCAGTCCTCTCTCCCTCACCGTTGGCACTATGCCAAACGACCAGCTCATCATAGAGTCGCTGCAGCTGGCACGAAAGCTATTTGACGAGCTCTTTACCGTCAAGTCAGTCACGTTAGTCGATACCGACATGCTCGAGGTAGAGTTAGAGAGTGGATTGCTGGCGCTCTTCACCCCGAAAAAGGACGTCCTCGAGCAGCTGCGCTCATTGCAGGCAGTACTTACAGACGGTACAATATGGAAGGGCAAGAGCGTGATTGATGTGCGCTTTACCCACCCTGTGCTAAGATAAAAACTATGACCTACGACAGAATATCTAATAACAATCGAAATGGTTGTAGCGTAACGAAGTGGAGCGAAACACCATGACCTACAATAATAAATCTGATAAAGATCGAAATGGTTGTAGCGTAACGAAGTGGAGCGAAACACCATGAAAAAGATAACACAAATTTCTGTAGTTGATTTGGGTTCGTCCAAGATAACCTGTGTTATTGCCACAAGAGGGGAAGATGACTCTCAGCTGCGAGTCGTTGGGGTAGCGAGTGTCCCAAGCAAAGGTATCCGCAAAAGCCAAATCGTCGATATCGAAGATACTATCGAAGCCGTCACCGAAACGGTCGAATCTGCCGAGCGCATGGCTGGACTATCCATCAAAGATGTTTCAGTCTCCGTCTCAGGTCTCCATATCGAATCACAAAACTCCAAAGGCCTCGTGGCAGTCCAGGATCAGGGAGGAGAGATCACCAGTGAAGATGTCACCCGTGTCGTCGAAGCCGCCAAAGCCGTGCCCCTCCCCACCGCCCGCGAGATCTTGCATGTCATCCCCCGCTTTTTCCTGGTCGATAACCAAGAGGGGATTAAAGACCCCGTTGGTATGTCAGGCGTTCGCCTCGAAGCCGAAGCACATTTGATCACCGGCTCCTCCGTCAACCTGAAAAATCTGAGCAAAGTCATGAGTGAGATCGGGGTAGATACCAAGGCGGTCACTTTTGCCGGACTCGCCTCAGCCCTCTCTACGCTCAATGATACCGAAAAAGAACTCGGAGTCGTGATGGTCGATATCGGGGGCGGTACCACCAGTCTCTGTGTCTACGTCGACGGCGCGCTATCTCACTCTGCCGTCATCCCAGTCGGCGCCAAAAACGTCACCAACGATATCGCGATTGGTCTGCGGGTCTCGCTCGACTCTGCCGAGCTCATCAAGCGCAATCTCGAGCCAGACGGCCAGGTCGCCAAAGTACTGGATCCCAAGAATATCAGCAGCAAAAAACAGGCCGACGAGATCGATCTGTACAAACTCGGGCTCAAAGACGTGCCCCGCAAAATCTCCCGCAAAGCCGTGGTAGAGGGGATTGTCCGGCCTCGGTTAAACGAAATCTTTGAGCTGATCAAAGCCGAGCTGATCAAAGCTGGCATGGGCGGCAAAACCCCGGCCGGCCTCGTCTTGACCGGAGGCGGTGCCCTGACTTATGGCATCAGCGAGACCGCCAGGAAAATCCTCAATATGCAGTCACGCATCGCCCTCCCGACCGGTCTCACCGGCCTGGTCGATGAGATCAAGACCCCAGAGTATGCCACGGTAGCCGGACTGCTGATACTCTCCAATAGCCAAGAATCAGCGCCAGCTAAGTCTGGATTTAAGTTCCCCAAATTCTCTGCCAAATTGCCGTCTTCTAACTCCTTCAAAAAAGTGGTAGACTTTATTAAGAGTTTTCTGCCCTAAATTCTAGACCTGCCCAACTATATTGTGTTAAGATGAGAACTCTATGGGTCTAGTTAAGCCTGACATCAACTCCGTCGCTAAGATCAAAGTCATCGGTATTGGTGGTGGTGGCAACAACGCCGTGGCCAGCATGGTCACAACCGGCAAAATTAAAGGTGTCGAGTTCGTCGCCATCAACACCGACTCTCAAGCGCTCTTGAACAATCCCGCCACAGTCAAGATCCAAATCGGTGAAAACTTAACCAAAGGCCTAGGCAGTGGTGCAGACCCCGACGTTGGCCAGCAAGCCGCGCAAGAGTCTCGGGAGAAAATCAAAGAACTTCTCATGGATACTGACATGGTCTTTATCACCGCTGGCATGGGCGGCGGGACAGGTACGGGCGGTGCTCCCATCATTGCGGAGCTCGCCAAAGAAGCCGGTGCTTTGACCGTGGCCGTCGTCACTAAACCCTTCGCCTTTGAAGGGATCCGCCGTATGAGTGTGGCCGAGGATGGCATCGAAGAGCTCAAAGGCAAGGTCGATACCCTCATTGTGATCCCCAACCAAAAGCTGATGGACGTCGTGGACAAGAAAATGACGCTGCAAGAGGCTTTCCGCGTCGCCGACTCGGTCCTAGGGCAAGGTGTCCAGGGTATTTCCGATCTGATCACGGTCTCTGGGCTCATCAATGTCGACTTTGCTGACGTTCGTGCCATCATGACCGATGCCGGCACCGCCCTGATGGGTGTAGGTATGGGTACAGGCGAGAATAGGGCCCAGATGGCGGCCCGCACCGCAATCTCCTCACCACTCCTCGAGGTCAAGATCGACGGAGCCAGAGGTATCCTCTTCAATATCACCGGTGGTACGAGTCTGACCATGAATGAAGTCTCCGAGGCTGCCGAGATGATCTCGACGCACGCCGATCCTGACGCTAACATCATCTTTGGTGCCACGATTGACGAGGCTATGGGCGACCAGATCAAGATCTCAGTTATCGCCACTGGTTTTGATAGTACGAGGGGCGGGTTTAGCAATCTCCAAGGTATCGGTCAGAGCGCGACCATCAAATACGATCCCTCCGACGACGATACTCCTAGCGACGACGATGACAATTCCAAACCTCCCAAGCCCCCCGTCTCCGACTCCTCCGACCCCTTCGACATCCCCGCGTTCTTGAGGCAACAGTAAAATATGACACAAAGAAGAGGTGCAGAGCTAGATCTAGCAGATATAGAACTAATGGCCGATTCAATATCCCCGACTCCTAACAGTGATATCCAAAAAAAGGCATCTGAGTTATTCTGGAGGTTTAATTATTTTCAGTCATTAGATGGAACTGGGTCAATAATGCTATTTGAATACTTAACAACAGGAATCGAAGTAAATCGCGGGATTTGGTTGAGCAAATAACAACTTGTTACGTACTATTGAATTTTTTTCACTAAATACTCAATCTGCCGGTCAGGCATCACCACGAGCGCTTTATCACCCACTTTTTTCCCGAGCAGTGCGATCCCAATTGGCGACTCGAGCGAGATCATGGCTTTTTTCGGGTCAGACTCTTGGGTGCCGACCAGGGTATAGACATATTCTTTGCCGTTTAGTTCCACGGTGACTTGATTCCCAAATCCGACTTTGCCGGTATTCTCAGGTACTGTAATCACTCCATACTTGAGGTTGTATTCCAACCTTCTTAGTTCGCGATCCACATTCCCCAGCTCAAATCTGGCGGAGGTATAAGCACCATTCTCAGATAAATCACCCATCTCTCTCGCGCGCTGGAGTGAGACCAGGACTATCTCCCTTTTCTTCAGCAGCTCCGCTTGCAACACCTTCATGTTTTCGTAGCCCGCTTTGGTAAAGGGGACTGCATCGGGTTGTTTCATGTGTCGCACTACTGCACGTTTTGCCATGGAGGTATCATATCATGTGGATTTGATCAGAGGATGAGCGTTACTATGTTTTAAAACATAGTAACGCTGGAATCTAGCAAATTAGTGTTGTATACTACATTTAACAAAAGCGTTACGAGTGTAGCCATCACTACACCAGCTGAAGAAAGAAAGCCTATGGCTCTAGACTCTTCCGGGTTTGCCCGTTAAAGCTATTCAAGAGTTAAACAAAAAGGTGGCACCGTCTGAAAAGACCCTTTTACACAGGGTCTTTGTTGGTTTAAAGGGGTATTTATATGACAAAAACGAGTTTAAAAGTAGACAAATTTGAGGGCGCGCTCAACCACGCTGGTCACGAAGAAGAAGTGCTCAAATACTGGGATGATGTCCATGCCTTCGAGCGCTCTATCTCCGAGCGCGACCCCGCCAAATCGTACGAATTTTACGATGGTCCACCCTTTGCTACCGGGCTCCCTCACTACGGCCACCTCTTAGCCAGTACTGCCAAAGACGTCGTGCCCCGCTACTGGACCATGAAAGGCTACCGGGTCGAGCGTACCTGGGGCTGGGACTGCCACGGAGTGCCCATCGAAAACATGATCGAGGGCGAGCTGGGCTTAAAAGGCGGCAAAAAGGGGATAGAAGAGCTCGGTATCGGCAAATTTAACGCTGCCTGTCGTGCGGCAATTTTGCGCTACGACAGCGAATGGAAAGTCACGATCAAGCGGCTGGGTCGCTGGGTGGACATGGAAAACTCGTACAAAACCATGGACAAAACCTTTATGGAGTCCGTCTGGTGGGCGTTTAGTGAGCTCTACAAAAAGGACTTGGTCTACCAAGGTCGCAAAGTCGTACTGTACTGTCCCCGCTGTTCCACACCACTCTCCAACTTTGAGATCGCCATGGACAATAGCTACAAAGATGTCGAGTCTCACTCTGTCTATGTCAAATTCCGCGTAAAGGGCACAGACAACGAATACTTCGTCGCCTGGACCACCACTCCCTGGACCCTGCCAGGCAATGTTGGTCTCGCCGTCAATCCAGCCGCCGAGTACGTCCAAGTCGAATCAAATGGTGAAAAGCTCTGGTTTGCCAAAGATCTTGTGCCTGAGGGTCTTACAGTTCTCCAAACAGCTAGAGGGACTGAGCTAGTCGGACTGACCTACGAACCGCTCTTCAGCTTCTTGCCAGTTGGGGAGCAGAAGGCTTACGTCGTCGTTGCCGCTGACTTCGTGACCATGGACGACGGGACCGGCATCGTCCACACCGCCGCCATCTACGGCGAGGACGACTACGTCTTGTCGGTCAAAGAAGGTTTGCCCACCATCCCTATGCTCGATGACCAAGGCAAATTCCTCGACTTTGTTGCTCCACTTGCCGGCCAGTTTTATACCAAATCTCAAGATTGGGTGATCAATGATCTAACTGCTCGCAATTTGATGTTCAAATCCGAGATGACCTCACATTCCTACCCCTTCTGCTATCGTTGCGGCACCGCGCTCTATTACAACGCCATTCCTGCTTGGTTTATCAACATCCAAAAACTCAAACCCGACCTCATCAAGCAAAACGAGAACATTTCCTGGTATCCAGATTTCCTCAAGCACGGGCGCTTCGGCAAAGGTCTCGAGACCGCTCCCGACTGGAATATCTCCCGCTCCCGCTACTGGGGGACCCCCATGCCTATCTGGATAGGGGAGAAGGGTACTATCAGAGTGATTGGTAGCGTCGAAGAATTGCAGTCATGGGCAGTAGATCCCACGCGCACCTCCAACCTAACCGATATCCACAGGGAATTTATCGACGATGTAACCGTGTACGTCGATGATGAGAAAACAGAGATAGGCCACCGCATCCTAGATGTATTCGACTGTTGGATCGAGTCTGGCAGCATGCCCTACGCTAGCGTCCACTACCCTATGGAAAACCACGATATCTTCGAGTCTCGCTACCCGGCGGAGTACATCGTCGAATACATCGCCCAGACGCGCGCTTGGTTTTACACCCTCCACGTCATGTCGGTTGCACTATTTGGCAAATCATCATTCCTCAACGCGGTCACGACCGGTACCATCCTAGCCGAAGACGGCACCAAAATGAGTAAAAGCAAAAAGAACTATCCCGACCCCACGCTCCTCATCAACAAATACGGCGTAGACTCGCTGCGCCTATATCTGATGAGTTCGGTCGTGATGAAAGCCGACAATTTGAGTTTCTCCGAGTCAGCCGTCGATGATATCCGCAAAAACGTCATGAATATCTGGTGGAATATCTTCGCGTTTTACAAATCGGTTATCTCCTCAACTACGATCAACGACCTACCATCTACAATCTCTCATCCCTTAGATCGCTGGTTGCTCTCCAAAATCGAAGGTTTGACCGCGACGGTGACTAAATACATGGATACCTACGATGTGGTTTCTGCCAGTCGTCCCCTCATGGCCTTTGCCAAAGAGTTCTCCACCTGGTATCTGCGCCTCTCGCGTGACCGCTTACGCACCTCAGAGGAGAGTCAGGCCGTACTGCTTTACGCACTGCGCCGCTACTGCCTCCTCATGGCGCCCTTTGCTCCCTTTATGGCCGAGCGGATTTATCAGAACTTGCCCGGAGCACTTGATTCTGTACACCTAGAACTGTGGCCAGCGGTGCAAGCAAAATATCTCGATTCCGAGCTCGAAACTCAAATGGAAACGGTTATGAAGGTCGTGGAATCCGGCCACGCCAGCCGCAAAGTCGCTGCTATCCGTCTGCGCCAACCCCTTGCCACCATCACGGTCAAAGGTGCTACCTTGAGCGACGAACTGTCCGCCATCGTCAGAGAAGAACTCAATGTTAAAGCAGTCGTACTAACCCAAGGGGAGTCCCTGTCAGTGGAGCTCGACAGTAAACTAACGAAAGAGCTCGTTGACGAAGGCACTGCTCGCGATCTCATGCGCGACATTCAGGGCGCGCGTAAAAAGCTGGGCCTCTCACCCAAAGATATCGTCGCTGTGACGTTACCTGTCTGGCCAACTACCTGGGAAGACGAGATCAAGAAAAAAGTCGGCGCAAGCTCGATTGTGATAGGCGAAGGTCTCATTGTTACAAAGATATAGTCGACTGCCAAACTGCAAAAACTGGGCTACTGCTAAACTAAACTATATGTTCAAACGCCTCCCAGACATCTGGCTCACTCTCTTTTACCTCCTCTCAGGCATCCTGAGCGTCGTAGTCTTGACTAGTATCGCTCCCGACCGGGTAGCCCAGCAAGCGCTCATGTTTGGGATAGGGTTTGTTTTATTTATTTATCTTGCAAGCCAAGACTCAGCAGTCTACAAAACGTTGGCTCCCCTAGGGTACGTCCTGGCAGTCATTCTCCTCGTTATTACCTTTCTGGTCGGCTCCTCCGTGCGCGGCTCTACCCGCTGGATTCCGCTAGTCGGTTTCCAGCTCCAGGCTGGTGAGTTAGCCAAGCCACTACTTGTACTCGCATTTGCCTATTTTATCCGCCGCTTCCCGCCCAAATCACTCAAAAATATTCTCCTCAATACCATCCTGTTTCTCGTTCCGACGTTCCTCATTTTCAAACAGCCAGATCTGGGAACTGCCCTCGTTACGAGCTCCATCTGGCTTTCGCAGATTTTTATCGCTGGTATTTCCTACGCGTACGTGACCATCGCTGCCATCCTAGGGGTCATCTTCATAGAGTATGTTCCGAGGTTTTTGCATGGCTACCAGCTCGATCGCCTCAAGACATTTATCGACCCCTTCTCCGACCCACTCGGGGCTGGCTACAATGTCATTCAGTCGATCATCGCCGTTGGCTCCGGCGGGATCCTGGGCAAGGGTCTAGGCGGGGGGACGCAGTCTCATCTGCGCTTCCTACCCGAGCGCCATACCGATTTTATCTTTGCCTCGCTCGCTGAAGAGCTTGGACTGATGGGGAGTCTTTTAGTTATTTTTTGCCTGGGTGGTCTGCTGTATCGCCTGTTATACTTGGCGACCCATTCCGACTCCCCCAGCTCACGTCTCATTTTTACGGGCATCTTTAGCTACTTATTCTTCCAGACATTCATTAATATCGGCATGAATATCGGGATTGCTCCCGTTACTGGTGTTACCCTCCCACTCATCTCATATGGCGGTAGCTCTATCCTGGCCACCGCAATTACCCTGGGGATAGCCGCCTCATGCGAGCGCTCAGATCACCGACAGGCCTTGTTAGAAATACGGTAGTAGTACCGTGTGCCTCGCTCTAGCCAGATGCAATATATGGCCGAATAAGCCCAAAAGATTGCCATCTGGTATGAGCGTGGTATATAATCCCCTGATATGAAATACGCAATCATCAAAAACGGCGGTCATCAGTACAAGGTGACTGAAGGTCAGACAATCGAAGTCGAAAAGCTCGAGTCCGACGGCAAAGTCTATGTCTTTGAAGAAGTCTTGCTCGTCGTCGACGGTGACAACGTCCAGATTGGCGCACCTACCGTCGAGGGCATGAAGGTCTATGCTGACGTCGTAGCCGAGGTCAAAGGTGACAAAATCGAAGTCTTCAAATACAAATCCAAATCACGTTATCGCAAACACACCGGTCACCGTCAGAAATACACTCAGGTCAAGATCAACGGCATTGGGGTTAAAGGCACCGCTAAACCAGTCGCAGCCAAGAAAGTGAAAGCAGTCGAGCCCGAAGTAGTCACCAAAGCAGCTCCAGTCAAAAAAGTGGTTGCGAAGAAACCTGCAGCCAAAAAGCCTGCTGTCAAAAAAGCTCCCGTCAAGTAAGCTATACTAATTGCCATGCTCTACTTCTTTCTAGGTAATACTCCGGAACTCTCTTTACTCGAGCTCAAAACCCTCTATCCAGGGGACTTTGGCCTCGCAACCAGGACAATCGCCGAGTACGACGGGGACCTCGACCTGACAACCCTCGCTAGATTGGGAGGCACACGCAAAGTGGCTACACAACTCGCCGTTACGACCGAGCGCAAACTCGAGTCAGCGCTAGTCGAGATCATCAAAGCCGACGAGGGAGGCAAGAACCTTGCGATTACTAGCTACTTGCCCAAAGAGAGTCAACCGATTAGTTTAAGTACGATCAAAAAAGCCGTGGCCGAGTCGAGGCCAGTCCGCTTTGTCAGCATGGACACCGACGAGCACGAGCTCCTCATGCTCGCTCACCAGCACGTCAGTGAGTTCAACGTCATCCCGCAGGACGACAAAATCGTCATCGCCAAAACGGTCTGGATTTACGACGCTGAGGACTGGGTCTCTAGGGATCGCAACAAACCCTACCGCGATATCAAAAGGGGGATGCTCCCACCCAAAGTGGCGCGCATCATGGTCAACCTAGCCACTGCAGGCAAATCCGACTTAACCCTCGCCGACCCCTTCTGTGGCACCGGCACCGTCCTCTCGGAGGCCATCATGGTCGGGTGTAGCGTCATCGGCTCAGACACCAATCCAGAGGCAATCCCCGGCACCAAGTCCAACCTCGAATGGTTGCTTTCTACTCCAGGACTCGCTCCTCGTACCTACAATCTAGCCGTCGCCGATGCCACCCACTTTGACGAATCCTTTAGTTCAGTCGATTGCATCGCCACCGAGCCGTATATGGGCCCGCTCCTGGACGAGCGCAACCCCTCTAGTCTAGACAAGATCAAAAATATTGCCAAAGGACTGGACAAGTTGTACCGTGGTGCCTTCAAATCGTTTCACAAAACGTTACCCGTCAGGGGGAGGGTAGTCATGTCCATCCCTACTTTTCATGTCTACAACCGCGAGATTAGCACCATTTCGATTGACTCTTTGACTGCTCTCGGCTACAATTACATCTCGGCAATCCCATACAGCAAACCTGGTGGCATTGTCATCCGAAATATAACCATACTGGAGAAACGCTAACTAAACCTAGAATCTATCTTCTAGCATCTAGCATCTAATCATATGTCCCACGTCAAAGCCGGTGGTGCCACACGTCAAGCTAGTCCTCGTCCAGGTAAACGCCGCGGTATCAAAAAATACGGCGGGGAAAAAGTTACCGTTGGCCAGATCATAGTTCGCCAGGTCGGTACCCGCACTCGCGCAGGCGTCGGCGTCGGCACTGGTCGCGACTACACCTTGTTTGCCATGAAAGACGGCGTCGTCAAGTTCTTCACCAAGCTGGGCAAATCTTTCGTCGCTGTAAAATAACTTTTCCTTGTTCGCAAACGTACCACTTTGTCATCTTTTCACGCACCGTTTCACGTGTTATGTTTAATGCATGACCGATCAATCCAACATTCACGAACTCGATATCGACATGGTCCAACCCAACCCGCTCCAGCCACGTGGCACAATCCTAGCCAACTCTGTTGCAGATCTTGTGGAATCGATTAGAGAACACGGTATCCTGGAGCCACTCGTTATCGCTCACACCCCCGCAGGTTACCAGATCATTGCCGGTGAGCGCAGGTGGCGTGCCAGCAAGATCATCGGTCTCAAAAAGGTCCCGGTTGTAATCAAAGAGACCACGCCCAAGGGCATGCTGGAGATGGCGATTGTGGAGAACGTCCAGCGCACGGACCTCAACCCTATCGAGCGGGGTAAGGCGTTTATCCGTCTCATGCACGAGTTTAATCTGGCCAACGCCGATATCGCCAAAAAAGTCTCCAAGTCTCCTGCTTATGTCAGCAACACCCTCAAGCTCCTCGACCTCCCCGACGCCCTCAAAGACGGACTTATCGGTGGACTTATTACCGAGGGACACGCCCGCGCCCTCTCGAGCATCGACGATACCAGACTCATGATCGAGGCTTACAAACTAGTCCTCAAAGAGGGAGCCAGCGTCAGGCGCGCCGAGGAGATTGCGCGTCGGCTCAAAAAGGAGTTCGACGAAAAACCCGGCACTACTGGGGGTAGGCCAGCCTTTATCTTGAGCGACGAGACCACACAGATGCAAAAGAAGCTCGTGGCAGCTCTGGGCAAACTATCCTCCGTCAAACTCACCCGCTCCAAGCGCGAAACCAAAATTTTGATCAAGCTCAAAGGTGCCCCCGAAGAAACCGACGCCGCCTTAGCCAAAATCCTCGCACTGGATAAGCTGAGATACATCGGTAACACTTTTGAGGTAGAATCCCTGCCTCGAAA
>CAYILS010000006.1:12081-19207 GCA_964364325.1 uncultured Pseudomonadales bacterium | reverse complement strand
TCTGTTGTGCCAACATCTTATTAACCCAGTACTTAATAGAGTGATCTCCAACGCCATCAAGCGTAACATGGAACTTTCTCAAAAAACTCGTGACGACATTCAACCTTCTTTCATTAGACATATGAACCGCTTCGGTATCAACATGAATCATTGATTCATCTAACAACATACTCAAGTTCATAGGCTCCTGGTTAGCTCTAACGTAACTAATGCTTTGTCGGGGTGGAGAGAATTGAACTCTCTACCTCACGGTTCCGAACCGTGCGTGCCACCGATGCACCACACCCCGAGTAAATTTGATTATACGCTACCACGATGACCAGATTTTTTTCTCGATGGCGATGAATAAAGTTGTCCAAACCCATAACTTTCACGCTTGTCCTCTTCTTACTCAAGTTGTATGCTTACAGATATGAATGCCGAACCTAAGGACCTGGAAAAGTTTGCAGATATTAAGGCCGCACTATCGGCTCAAAATCTGCGAAGAGAAAATGAAAGAGTAGCTGAAAACGCGGCTCTGAACCAGCGATATGCCAAGAAAATTCAGCTCCTTTTCCCGAATTTAATGGAATCCCCCGATGCCGGGCGAGTCTACCTTCAACGCCGCCAAACAGCCGCGACGATGGCAGGCATGTATGCCCTATCCAGCACCATGAGTCCAGAACTGCCCTGCAAATCCTCCGATGTTAAGGAAGTATTAGTCCTGCTTAACCGCTATTCTCCAGCTAGTGCGCAAGATTATCCCCCACCTAAAGATTTTACGGAGGGCAAATTTGAGCAAACCTTCACCCAAGAAGATTTACAAACCCTTATGCTTATAACTCTCCAACTAACTACCGTCGACTTCGACGAAGCTTGGCCTTCAGATACACCTTGGGTTCAAGTTAATTCTCAACTCCAGCAAATGATTGGGAAACAGTTAGAGCAAAACCCTAATCCAAAAACGATAGCGCGTGCACTTGACGTAGTCTACAACCTTAATGCTCAAGAATCAGACCCTGATCAAATAGACTACCTTGACCATATAACAAAAGTTATCTGCTCCAAACCCAAACCGAAATTTGATCTAAAAATCATGAAAAATTTTACCAAAATCCCACTCCCGGAAGCAACGGTGGCCGCTCGACTTGTTGAGCTTAATCTACCCTTTCTCCCTGAACAACTAAATGCTACTCTCAAGCGATATCAAAACCTCGCGAGCATTCTGGGGGAACTAGCCATCCTCTCCCACGGCCAAACCGGAAGTGTCAAATTTCATGACATTCTCTACGAACTCACGGCGGTCGGTTACCCCGTAGAACAAATGTCGCCAGCGCTGCAAAAATTTATAAGTGAATTAAAAAGTATGCAAAATAGACGCATACCAAGTAGTCAATTTCTTAAAGCCGTGGAATCAAGTAATTTAAGTATCCAATTACCTGCTGGATTTACAGAACTAGTCAATCGCTGTTCCGGCAAAGCAAACACCCCCCTCGATGAAACAAGACAAGCACTTCAAGACATTTTAGATCAAGGATTACCAAATCATCTAAAAACCGCAGGTAACGTCAACGAAGAGGAAGAAACAACCAAGTTCACCAGAGCCACTCAATCCATCAAAGCATTTCTCATTAAGCACCCACGGGTCACAATCACAATCCCAGGCTCAGAGGTTGAGTCAGCCCTTGCCAGTTTCCCCACTACACCCAATACGTGGCCTAGTGCAGCCCGTGATCTACATAAAGCCGCTACCTCGGGTGACAAAACTGTAGAGTATTTTGCCCTGAAATTTCGACTTAAGGCCTTGGGCAAAGCGGCTACAACAGAGCTGACTGCCTTGCTGGAAAAATATAGCGAATTAATGCCTCAAATCCCTCGCAGTGAAACTCAGGCTCTAATCGAAGCTATCCCCGCCCAGTACCGCACCGAAATGGCATCTACCTTTTACGCTGCCATGGTCGGTCAAGAGTCATTACCCAGAGAAGAGGTATTAATCGCTCTCGATTCACTCCCCAAACCCCTACCACCTCAACTCGCTGCCCTAGCCAAGGAATATTCCATGCTCATCCCACAGCGCACACGTTTTACCGCCCTACTTGCACTTACCTCTGATCTCGCCAACGGCGAAGCAGGCACGGCCGACGAGCAAATCCGAGAACTACTTGGTATGCTCTCGCTTGACCTGAACGAAGCTGCTAGCGACCCCGATATTTCTTCGCTCGATCGATCTTTGGCCGCCACAACCGCCCGCATTCCTACATTAGTCAGTCAAAAATCACCACCCAGAGAACATACCCCGGCAGAACGTCTTCTCAGGCTTACCCACAAAATACTTTTCAACAGAGCTAAAGCTGACAATCTGAAAGCTCCTGACCTGACCCAACTTAATGAAATCTGGAACTTACTAAATGAAACTCGCTCTACCTAAATAAACTTCTTTACTCCCCTCACCTTCATCATCCACGCCACCTCTTTCAGATTTGCATGATGAGCCACATTTCCCTGAAAAATATAGTTCTCTTCTGGTAAAACTATTTCATTTACGAGCGCTCCGGAAAGCAAATGGCGCAAAATCTTTTCATTACTACCCAGTAAAACTCTTAGATGCAACATCTTCTCCCGTACTCTCGTTATGGTATTTCCACTCATCACTGGCTCTGCGGTATCTAGCAGCCGTATACACATCTGATGATAGGCTCTGTCCCAAACATAATTATAAATATGAGCCGGTCCAATCGTATCTCCGTCCCACATCAATTTTGGAGTTAAAAAACTATCAAATAGTTGTCGAACTGGCCATGTAGCACCGAGTTTTTCACGCAAAGAAGCCAAGGAAGGATAATCATCCCAGTGGTTACCCGCTCCGAGTCGTACAAACTTACCTTTTATTCCAGACTGGAGCTGCACTTGGTTTTTAAAACCAGGAGTTTTAATCAACTGATCAATCCAGCTGGCTTTTTCACCGATATAGTTGGCCCCCATTATAACTGGTTTATCAGCCACGAAATCGCTCAACCCTGCCTGCAACAAAGCTTGGATAACTGGCAATCTCTCATGGCTAGGCTTAGCGGCCCATATAGCCAGATATCCTCCCATAGAATGGCCTATTAGATCTGGAGACAACTCCATCATTGTCCGCACGATGTCCGATTTATCACCAAATAGCTCGCCAATTTTGGCCAATGATGACTCTAACTGGTGGACAAACATCGGGAGTCTCAGTTGTTCAAATGTACGTGGATTATCCTTCAGATAATCATCGTTTAGTGTATAGGCAGACCCCAAAAAGCCAAGGTTGACAGATAAAACATACGATTTGTCATAATCGCCCACACATTCCTGTACCAGCTGTTGTCTATGAATCAAATACCACGGGACTGATCCCCACCCACCCCAGTTAATATTCATTTTCGCCTTACCCAGCTTGATCTCTTCCGATCTTTCTTGCATCGCTTTTTGCGCCAGCTCTAGTTTTTTGGCATAGGTCAAATTCTCAAAATTTTGTGCCAACTGGCTGTCCTGTAACTGAATCAGGGCTGGCGTACCGTGCACCACCTTATTTAGCGTGGTCGCGCCCATGCGATAATCAGCCGTTGCAGGCAGAAGTACCATAACTCCAATACCATCGTTCACCCCCGTCCTAAATACTGGACCAAAGAGAGGCTCCGTAGATCCTGTTTGTTTGTGCCACTCCACCATCGAGATCATGGCTTCATTCATTCTTTTGAACTCGCCAGGATGGATAATGTCTTTACCTAGTTCTTTGCCAAATGCATAGTAGTCCGTAACTGGAATTTTGCGGTTCCCCCGATCTAGCTGGATGCTGAATTCACCCATCAGATCCTGATATCCCAGGAGACTCTTTATCTCAGCGCTTTTATATCGAACTAACTCTTGCTGTAACATACAATTTAATTGTCTCATGTCTGTAAAGCGTCGTAGAACTATTTACTATCTCAGTTTCGCGCAGTTTGTTTTTATTTACGCTATATTTAAGATATGGGTATTAACCATCCACCAAATCATGAAACTGGTCTTCTTGAGTCGGAGCCACATCCAGATTATCCAGATAGATTGAAACAGACAATACGTCTAATCTCTGCTCTAAAAGAACCACTACAAACCATAGAAGAGCTAAAGGGTTCACCACTTTTTGATGCTTGTGACGCCATTGTCAAACAGTTTGATAGAAACACCCCGCAAGCTCAAGCAGAAAGATCGGCAGCTGCTGTTGCCCCAACTGTACGTAGACCTGAAAAAGATACGCTGCTACCTGCCTCTCTAGCCAAAGAAATTTTCCCCAACATCTGGAAACATTTTGGCAAGTTAGTATCTGCAAATTTCGATAAATTTGCTGCCAAAACTGTCGCTGCGTCGCTCCAAGTTATGGAGAGTGCGTACATCCAAGGGACTCTCAAACCTGTACACTTCTTCTCACACACGTTAGACAAGGAAGGGCAGACTGCCAGAGCAAACGAAGAATACAACCAAAACTGCATTGCTCGCTTGGGTAGTGTACATAGCTTAGAATTATCCCAAATCCCTCCTCTAGAGTACCCTACTCCAGCCGAACACGCCGAAACACTACAAGTCGCCCTAGCCCAATCACTCGTACAGTATCTACTCAATCAAAAAGATATGGGTGGACACACTCCAGAACCCATATCTATCCCAGACAAAGAGTATGCGACTCGCACCCGAACTACAGCTCGGAAAATTCTTGAACATCTCAAAGTTAAAGGTTGGGACGGATTAGCCTCTCCTGAGCTAGCCAAAAAACTAAATAGGTTAATCATTTGGCCAGAAAATTTCGACAAACCACTCTCATATGCAACTCACGACTACAATATTCAAAAAGATCAGAGTGGAAAGGATATTATAGTCGATCCCAAGATCAAGTTTGATGAGCAAACTGGTCAAATAGATGTAAGCGGACTTAGTACCCAGCTCTTCAGCTTGGATGCCAAGAGAATCGCCCAAACCAATATCCAATCTGTCCTATCCATGTCAGGCAGGGATATCTACAACCAAATGGCTATTGCCAACTCCACCAAACTCAGATGGGATAACTACCCAGCCAAACTCAACGACGCCAACCTACCACAAGCACACTTTGCCCTCTCGTTCACCACACCAGGCCGCCCTGAGCTAGAAACTGAAATGCTCAAGCATCGGGGCAACCATGGTCGGATTGCGAAACACCTCCACTTGCGGATTGGCAACAATGCTCCAGATTCCTTGATTCAGTTCTCCTCTCATATACCCAAAGACGGCCAAGCAGCCAGCGCAGATATCACAGCCATCGCAAAAGCGCTGGGGATTACTGCGCCCGCCAAACTCCAAGAATCCATCAAGTTAAATCCTTTTTACCCAAATACAAGCACAAAAGAAAACCCCGCACAATCAAATCTCGAAAAGAACCTTGAACTCACCGATGTCGAAATCGGGGTCAATTTTAACTCCGATCTCATTACAGAAAATCTAGAGATAATTAATCAGGGTTTACTCGCTCCTACAAGTAGAAAAATTCTGAACGTACTCCGTAGTAAAGTGGCGTTCGAAGCAATTCGCAAGGTAGATGGAGTCGAACAAAATCTATCATCTATTAGACAATTACATCAAGAAGTGATCAAAATCCTTAACCCGGACCTCAACCGCCACACGTTGCTTGGGCTAATCCTGGAACAAGATGGTCCAACCGCAAACTGCGTTTTTCCTTTTCAAAAATATGCCAGGCTCGCATTCTCTCTATTCCCAAACATTAAACAAGAAATTCAAAACCTCGTAAACCCCAGTGTTGAAACTGGTCGGACCAATTTTGGCGAAATAGAAAAAGCGATCCGACTAGCCTTAACAGACCAAACCCTTGCACGTCTAGGACTCTCACCACTTGGGTTTCTGGCAATCTACTCGTCACAGAGTCAAGCACTAGCCCAAAGTGGAGCTGGCGTACTCGCTCCAGAGGCTAAGGCAAAAACTGATATTCTCTTCCAAGTTTCTGAGTTAAAAACAAGTCTTGCCAGCTCCTTTACTTCGGCTCTATCACGATTCGTAAAATCTATTTCAGGCGGGATCGCCATCATTAACGATCGAATGACCGCTAGAGTCGACCTAACGAACAACAATCTTCTTAAACGACTCAATTTTGACCCAGGAGAAATAATCCCACTGCTGTACGGTAAAGACGTACCGCTCAATTTACAACAACAAGAACTACTTGCAAAGAACTTTTTTGCCATACAAGAAGTAGCAGTAGACTTAGAAACTTGGATAAATTTTGAATTTCATATCTCCAGTCCATCAAGTAAAACCACCTTCGCAGACTGTGTCGCATTATTAAAAATGCCAGATCACTTTGCGCGATATTTACAACCCCACCAAGTTGAATACGACAAAATAGATGCTTACTTACAGATTATCATCCAGACAGCAGCCTACAAGCATTTTGCAAATCGCAGAAACGAATGGGAATCATTATCGTCCAAACTGGCCGACCACTATGCAAAACAAGACTAGCTATTTACCTAACCCCTCATTTAGCTTTTGGTCCTACCACCACACTCCGCATTTTATCCTCACTCACCAGTTCACTCACAATTTTCTTTACCTCTGCGATTGACGTCCTCTTGATCTTGGCCTCCACCTCACTCGGCTGGCGGATTTCATCCAAGATCAGCGCCCGAGTGCCAAAGAATTGCGCCACCCCCATCGAGTCCTCGAGAGTGAGCGGCATCCGCCCCAGGAGATACTCTTTAGCCTTAGTGATTTCTTTATCGGTGATCGTGCTAGATAATTTAAACATCTCTTCCCGTACAACCTTCATCGCTTCGCCCAACTTTTCCAGTTTGACCCCTGCCCTCACACTAAAATAACCCGCGTCAAACGCGCTATCCAGATCAGATTTGACGTAATAGGCCAGTCCCCGCTTCTCGCGGATCTCGTTAAACAGCCGACTACTCATCCCCCCACCCAGGATCACTTGTCCGAGGGTCAGTGCGTAGCGCCTGGGATCTGCAATGGCGAGCGCCGGCACGCCCATGTAGAAGTGAGCCTGCTCGGTCTTCTTCTTGTGGTGACGCGCCTCAGCGGGGCCATACTGGGCGGCTGACGTGTAGGGAGCTATACTACCCTCACCCATCCCCCCAAA
>CAYILS010000006.1:0-12071 GCA_964364325.1 uncultured Pseudomonadales bacterium | reverse complement strand
TTCTCTTCTAGAATCTCTCTCCTCTCTCCTAGCATCTTCAAGTTGCCCGCCACCACCACCAGCATATTCCCCCCGTAGTACCACTCACCCATGTATTTGCGCAGATCCTCGCTAGTCGTCGCTCTGACTGTTTCTTTGGTCCCGATGATCTGCCTGCCCATACTGGAGCCCTGGTACATGAGATCTTCAAACAGCTCGCCGGCCATGGCCATGGGCTGGTCTTCGTACATATTGATCTCTTCCACAATCACTTCGCGCTCGCGATTGAGGTCATCTTGCGGCAAGAGTGGCTGGGTCAGCATTTGTGACTGGATATCCAGGGTCAGACCCAAGTGCTTAGCAGCACTGGTGATGTAGTAGCCCGTGTATTCTTTGCTGGTGAAGGCGTTCTGTTCGCCCCCGATCGAGTCCACGGCCTCGGCGATCGCCATAGGACTGGGATATTTAGTCGTCCCCTTAAACACCATGTGTTCCAGGACGTGGGAGATGCCCGCTTGCTTATCCGTTTCGTTGCGCGAGCCCGTCTTGCACAAGATCATGGCCGTCACCGACTCTACCCCTGCCATGGGGATAGTCAGTACCCGCACCCCGTTCTTTAATTTGGAATAATTGACGTCAAATTGCATATTTGGCCATTGTACTTGACTCTACCCTATATAATCAATGGCTATGGCATGTGAGCTTGGTATTCCTGCCGGTGGATATGGTTTATATCCTGTCAAAACAGAGTCTGGCACTATGGACGTCGAACTTAATGCCAGAAGGACAACCGATACCCTCCCTGACCCGAACGCACCCTGCACAATTAGGGCAGCAATTGAAGCTCATCTCAAAGCCATGAAAGTAACACCTAATTTGCCTCCAAGCTTTATGTTCGACAAATTATGCAAACGTTGTGGAGATGAAGTAATCTTCAGCGCGGAGTAGTTGATTGCCAATCCCGCTAAGCAAGTGTGGACCATAGCGGATTCGAACCGCTCTCTCCGCAATGCGAATGCGGTGCTCTACCAAATAAGCGAATGGCCCAAGACCTGCCTATTGTAACTCTTATTTGAGAATTTGAGAATTTACGATCGGAGAATTAGATAACCATCAATCCCACCCCCACCATCCCGCCCCCCAACACCGCCCCCGCCACCACCTGTTGCCAGGTATGGTGCTTCTGGTATACCCGCGCCCACATGACCAGCGGCAACAATGCATACAGCCAAGAGTAGCGCCAATCGTAAAACATGTTCAACATGGTAATAAGCCCCGCGTTGACTGTGCTATGAAAAGAGATCTTCCACTTACTCGTTACCGCGACAAACGCAATCCCGATCACATAAAACACGCCAAGTATAGAGACCAACTCTCCTTTGCCCAGTTCATGTGCGATTCCTAAGCCCACCAGATGACAGAACAAGGCAAACAGCAAGACTGGTATCCGCTGGCTCCGCTTGTCCGCGTCCCAATTGCTGATCTGCTTGTGGTACACCATGAGACAGTAAAAAATGATTGGTACAACAGCATCAATAAACAGCAGGAGGCCAAGAAATCGCCATCTCAACCCTTCTTTGACTGCAAATGCGATGGCGAGCAGTATGGCTAGCGGTAGCTCCCACACCGGATCAAGCGCTCTCGATGCTACCTGAGCCAAAATTTGTTTAAATCGCTTCACCTGTCTATTTAATCACAACACTGGAATTTCTGGAGCTAATCTAGTCAAAAAGTTGTCATAAAATCACATATAAATATTGACAGATACACATAGTATTACATATAATAGCGACTATAGGACAAAATAGGAGGTTGAATGAATCAAGAATTATGGGCAAAAGTTTACAATGAACACTATCCTACTCTAGTAAGGAGTATGAAGAATCTCCTACATGGAAATCCTAGTGATGCTGAGGATATCGTCCAAAGCGTATTTGTAAAATTAATGGCTACTTACCCTGACAATATTGATGTGATAAATAATATTGGAGGCTTTCTACAAAGATCTGCTTTGAATCGATCTCGTGATCAACTCAAACACACAATTAGAACCATAAGCCCAATAGGAGAAAGTAAAGAGCTTAGTGAGCTTCATCTAGCTAGTGCTCACGACGTTGAAGCTGAAGTATTTAGAACAATACAACTACAAACGCTCGCAGCAGCAATACGCCGTTTACCTCCAGATTCACAGGAAGTAATGAATCTCCTTGCTCAGGGATATGCCTACAAAGAAATTGCTCAGACTATGAAGGTACCCGAAGGAACCATTTCTGCAAGGATTAGCCGCGCAAAGGAGCAAATGCTCAAAGAAAATAAGCTTTTTAAATAGCGAATATTGATACAATCCCTGTATGTCTTTTCATCTCGCGGGACAAGAAAAAATGGTTGCCTGGACGCAAGATGAGCTTACGCCGTATGTGCAAGCGCAGATAGAAATGTATTCTTATCCCCTACTTTACATGACTCTACTAGAGACAAAATCTATAGCTCGTGTTATTCAAGCCGTTAATCAATTAGAGCCAACGGGATATATTGCTAACAACGATTTAACCCTCTTCTCAACGATAACTGCACATATTTTAAACCACTTTAGCAATAACAAGCTATGGACACCAAAAACATCACGTAAGGAGTTTAACAAGTTAAAACAAGTAATAGAGATTTCGCATTACTTCGGCGCTAACTACAGGTTTGATTGGGGGGAATAACCACAATCTTTCTATCTCACACTTTTCGCACGCACTAATATAGTGAGCCGCGATGTGCTGACGAGACAGCACTTGTGAAAATGCTATAACCAAGTCATGCTCGAAAACGAGAACATTCCCGTTTCTCACGAAAGTCCCCTCACCTACTTAGATCTCACTGCCTTTCTCTTCGACATTATCTGCTTCTACCAAATCTTCAAAAACCTCATGATTAAGTGATTAATTAATAATGCTAAACTAAGGTATGGTAGCCTCACACCATCAAATCACCGTCATCGGTCCAATCGGCAGCGGCAAATCCACCGCCAGCCAATTCCTGGCTAAAGAACTACACCTTCCCCTCCTCGACACTGACCTCTTTGAAACCAATCCTTTCCTCCCGGATTACAGCCAAGATATCCGTCGCTGGGCCTTTACTACCGAGCTCTTTTTCACTCGTGCTCGCATCCAAAAACTCAAAGTAATCAAAAGTATACTCAAAAAATCCTCGGTAATCGTGGACTCAGGTCTCATGTCACTCCAGGTCTACACTAAAAATCATCTAGTAAATGGTACCATGACCGCAGCCGAGTGGGAATTTTTCAACCAGATTATTACTGACTACCAATCCGATTTACCCTCACCTGACATCATCATCTACCTCACCTGCTCCCCAGCTGTCCAAATGACACGTATCAAAGCTCGGGGCAGATCATTTGAAGCAGGCTATACACTCGAATATCTCCAGTCCATCACCGATCGCCTGGGAGAATATGCCGAGTCGCTCGCCAACATCCCAGAGACAACCCTCTTAACATTCGACTCCGAAAAATTTGACTTAACCAAACCCAGTGGTCAAAAAGAACTACTACATCTCCTCGGGCGCCTGGATCCCTAGTAGGTTCAGTCCGCTCTGTAGCACCTTGGCCGTGGCCTTCGTGAGCAAGTAGCGCAAGGGATTTACTTCGCCCTTTTCCTCTACCCGACAGGCTTGATAAAAGCTATTAAACCGCTGCGACAGCTCATAGATATACGTCGCCACTAGGTGAGGCGCGTGGTGCGATCCAGCTTCGGCCACCACCTCGGGGTAGCGATAAATCCAGCGCAGAATAGTCAGCTCCTCTTTACAAGGTACGGAACCTTGTAATAATTCTGACAAGGTTCCGTACCTTGTAAAATCAACATGGAATTTGCGCAAGATACTCTTCGCGCGTGCATACGTATACTGCACAAACGGCCCGGTATTCCCCTCCAGATTCGTCATCTTTTCACTTTCGTAGATGATATCGCCCCCGATTGCCTGTTTGAGCACCGTGTATTTGAGCGCGCCTACTGCCACAGTGTCCGCTACCGCCTCTTTATTGGCGATATCCCGCTCGCCTATTTTGCCCAGCACTGCAGACTGTAAATCATTCAGCAGACCCTCACCCGTCACTACCACGCCACTGCGACTACTCATCTTGCCGGTAGTCAACTTCATCATGCCGTGGGGCATATGGGTCGTTTTGGCGCGCAGCTCAGGGTAGAGCTGCTCCATAACTCGGAGTACTACCTTAAAATACTCGGTTATTTCATTCGCGGTCACGATATAGGAGAAGTCGTACTTATATCTCCCCCACTTGGTCTTGGCCAATCCCAAATCCTTCGCTTCGTAGGTCGGCAGCCCCAGTTTATTACGAAATACTCTGGTATGCATCCCGTCTTTTTCGCCTTTATAGACCACCGCGCCCTCTTCACCCAGTTCGAGCACCCCTTTATCCAATCCCTCCTGCACAACCGTCAATCCTACCGGCCCTGCCTCGCTCTCAAAAAAGTATTCGTCAAACTTCGTTCCCAACCTTTGATAAATCGTCTCAAAATACTCGAGACTCCACGCTCTCCCCGTGTGATATAACTCCATCACACTCCCCTTTCGGGAGTCTCCCGAAAGGCCGTCATAAATCTCTTTGTTTAACGCGTGCATCTCCGCCTTCGCGCTTTCGTCACTCTCATATTTGCCCGCGCCAAATGCATAGGCTTGACCCATAAACTGCTGTCTTTCTTTTAAAGGTTTCACTTCCAAATCAGACAGACTTACGCTTAGTTCAGTCATTTTCTGTTGCATCCCCCAGACTGATTTGGCCACGTGCAGACCCACATCTCCCTGGTAACAAACTCGCTTCACCTCTGCCCCACTAACTTCAAACAAGCGCACGAGGCTCTCCCCGATGGTATTGCTCATCAGGTGTCCGATATGCATCTCCTTAAACGGATTTGGATCGGTATACTCCACGATGACTTTTTTGCCCTGCAAATGATTATTCTTCCCGTACCCGTCTTCCAGGGCCTTTTTGGTTTCCGCCAGGAAAAATTCACTCTTCAGGTAAAAGTTGATAAACCCAGCCCCCGCCACCTCGATCTTCTCTACGATATTCGACATTCCTGGTTCTTTATGCAACTTCTCCACAATCTCCCCCGCCACTTCCCGCGGATTCTTCCCCAGCTGCTTGGCCAGTACCATCGCTACGTTCACACTATAATCCCCATGACTCTCTTCTTTGGGGTGGGTCACGCTAAACTCGACTGCTTCCAACTTCAGCACTTTCAACGCTTGGTCAACTAAATCTCTGATTTGTTTCATAGCTCTATCCTACTCTCGTCCCATTGGGGACTGACTTCTCTGGCATTGATAACACCGGAGTAATATGGTCAGCATAGCCGATATCAAAGATCATGCCCTGCGACTCGATGCCCATCATAGTTTTGTAGGGTAAATTCAGCACAAACAGCGCCTGTTTGCCTTCGATCTCGCCTTTGGGATCCTGTCGCTCCTTTTTCATCCCGACTAGGATAGTCCTCGTGGTCTCTTCACCCAGATCAACGGTCAATTTGATCAGCTTGTCGCTACCCTCAATATCTTCAACCAACACGATGGTGCCCACGCGGATATCGAGTTTCTCGAACTCATCAAAAGTAATAGTTGGTTTAATTGGTGCTGTCATAGCTGCCTCCTATTTAATAACAAAAAAGCCCCTTCAACAATCGACTCCTTGTGTAAGAATCAATTATTAAAGGGGCCCTTCAGGCTGTACCACCCTTACGTTTCACTTATTGTTCTACATGCGCGGTAGTACGCGGGTTATTTAGACCGGAGTAACTAGTTTGCGACACTAGTTAAGTGAGATTATTCTACCACAATTCATAGTACACAAAATATACTCAAAGATCACTTGTAATTAAATAAATTTTCCGTCATAGTTACATCATTACGTACCGCACTAGGCGGGAAATTTGTTTGGAAAAATATGAGATTATTGATCACTAAATTGACTCACGTCTTACTCATTTCCCTCCTTATTGCCCAAAATCTTATTTATCCTTGGGTCGGTTTACTCCCCGCTCCACCACCTGTCTATGCCCAGGAGTCGCCGCCCATACCGGCCACGAACTCCGCACAAACCCCAGCACCTAGTCCGCTGGACCCCCTCTTAAGTCTCGAAGAAATTTTCCCCAGCACACAGTCCGCAGAAACAATCCCACCCGAAGTAATACCCGAAGCCACCCCGTCCGCCACACCCGAACCATTACCCGAACCCCCAATTTCTACACCTTCTGCCAGTCCAAATTCAACCCCCTCTGTTACTCCTTCTATTATTACCTCACCCACCCCTCGAAGCGAAGCGAAGATCCCTAGCGAAGTCCTATCAAAACCACAGGACGAAGTGGGGCCAGTCCTCGACCCCTTCTTCATCTCACTGTCTTATCCCTTTACTGGTTCCTACCCGATTACCTACTCCTTTAGTCAAGATTCCCCTAATGACTATATCTCCAGCATGCAATCTCTCTTTGGGGTCGATGCTCACGACGGCGTCGATTTTGCCATGGACGAGGGTACCCCTATCATGGCTACGAGTGACGGTACTATTCTCTCCGCTGGCCCTGGTCTCTATGGCACCACTATCCAAATCAAGCATACGTGGGGTACCAGTTATTATGGCCATCTCTCACAGGTCATGGTAAATGAAGGCGAGATCGTCAAAGTAGGCCAAATCATTGGTTACTCAGGTAATTCTGGAGTCTCTACTGGTCCCCATCTGCATTTTGGTATCCGCCCAACTCAGCATGATTTACAAAATGGCTATCACGGGATGATAGACCCACTCCCATATCTCTCTGGCAATCCTGCCATTAGTAATGTACTGGGTGTAGCAAATACCAATAAACGTCACAAGACTCATCACTTCAACCTCGTCAGTAAAACCGTCAAAGGAGATCTAGCTCAAATCAGCGTCCCCTTTACAGCCGACCCAAATACTCTCACCCTCACCCTCAAAGATCCACACAATACCATCATTGCGCTAGATCCACCCATTAACGATTTTGGCACCGGACCAACCATCGTTTTAGACAAACCTGATCCCTTCTATCCTGGAGAATACATCCTAAGTGCCACCGATAGTTTGGGCAATTATGATGAACAAAATTTCTCCTGGGGCGTATTGGCCATCAACCCCAACAAAGCTATCTATCACCCTGGTGAAACTGCCGAGCTTGCTTTTGCCGTACTAGACAGTCAGGGTGAAATGGTCTGTGACGCCGACCTCAGCCTAGTCATCACGGGTCCCTTTGGCGTCCGCACTACCCTTTCTACTGGTAATGGTAGCATTACCGTTAATCAAGGAGTCTGTCAAAGCAAAGAATTGACTATCATCCCTGACTATCAAAGCTCGTACAAAGTCAACGGTTCTGGTATCTACAATTTAGTGCTTACTGCCAACACCAGTAGTGGTAGCTACACTATCAGTGATCAGTTTAGTGTTGCCTCAGATTCTCCTTTCTATGTAGAGAGATCGTCAGCCACTCGTATCTATCCTGTTAATACCTATCCCGTCAAAATAAGGGTTACTCCAACCGATAATTATCAAGGCTTGGTCTCTGAACCTATCCCTGATGGTTTTAGTTTGAGCGATATCAGTCCAGGTAGTGGTCAAATCATCCAAAACAAAATTGTCTGGCAAGTAGACTGGACTGCTGGAGTCACCTACGAACTCTCATACTATTTTGATGCACCAGATGTTAGCCCAGCTTATTATCTACTTGGCCCTCTTACCTTAAGCACATGGCAAGAACCTCGCGCCTGGCAGATAGCCGGAGATGCCGTGACCGACTACTCTTTCCAGCGCAAAACTTGGCACGATGGTACCAGGTACTGGCAGAGCTATCTAGATACCACCAACTCCCGCATCCGTTTTGACTATTCAAGTGATGGCACTAGTTGGACAGAAAATACCTCCGCTAGAATCGCTGTCAACACTGCCGATTTTTCTATCGAAGCCGACTCTACCAATTTACTTGTTGTTTATACCTCATCAAATGATATCCGTGGCCTCAAAGCCACTTCATATCCAGGTACTAGTTTTGCTTGGGGAGCCGAAGGGACTATCTTCAACGGTTCTGGCTCCACCGATGACTATAGTTATCCTGTTATCACTCGCGACTCCTCTAGCTACGTTTGGGTTGGCGCTAGATTTACCGGTAGTAGCGTCTATTACATCAAAACTATCAAAGAGGCCGGTGGGACCAATGATCTCCCCGAAGATTCTGCCGATACGGTCTATTCTCTTGCCGATACCACGAATTCCAATGCCAATGTCTATGCCAATCTAGTCTCCCTCGGCTCTCAAAATGTCTACGCCACTTTTATCGTGAATGCATCCATCAAAGGATGTAAGTGGGTCAACACCAGTACAGCCTGGCAGGATAGCTCCGGTAATCCTTGTACTACTCCTTCATCTTGGTACTCCCCCTCCTGGCCCTATCGCCTCAAACTCACGATTGATCACACCAAAGTGGGAGCTGACCAAACTGACTTCCCAGTCTACGTCAACTTAAATGATCTCCCTGCCTCATTCCATTCTCATGTCAACCAAACTGATGCTCGTGATATCAGAGTTACAAAATCCGATGGAACAACCGAGATCCCCCGTGAAGTAGTCTCCTATACCGCAGCATCCGACGCTGGAGAGCTTCATCTTAAATATACCGGTACCCTCTCCTCTACTGTCGATACCGATATCTATCTATATTATGGCAATTCGAGCGCTACTGACTACGCCGTGACGGATACATATGGTACTCAAAATGTGTGGGACAGCAACTATATGGGAGTTTGGCATTTTACTGAAGCAAGTGGCACTCACTACGATTCAACGTCACATAATAATGACTCAGTTTCTGTTGCTGTCACTACCCAAGGAACTGCAAATGCCAAAATAGGTGGAGCTGATGATTTCGATGCAACAGATGATGTGATAACACTTGGGACAGATACATCTTTAGATTTAAATGTAAACGGAACAATTGAATCATGGATTTATCCAAATGGTTGGGGTGAGAGTGGATATGGAATGCTGGTAAGACGTGGACCTGGTAGTAACGTGGGATACCAATTGTATACAAGACAAGCCTCAACAAATCTGGCTATTTGGGACGGGGTTGCGGTTCAAAGCCCAACTATTTCTCTGAATGCATGGACCCATGCAGTAGCTGTTATGGCAGGTTCGACAATGACCTTTTATACCAACGGTAGTGGTGATGGTGGACACGCATGGACTGTTGCTAGTACCGGAGTTGATACAGCTTACATTGGATCAGATAATGGAGCTAATACTTTTGACGGGCAAATTGATGAGATGCGTATTTCAAGCACTGCTCGTTCCTCAACCTGGTTATCAACTCAGTACAACAACCAAAACTCGCCTTCTACTTTTTATACCGAAGGGACAGAAACAAGTGTCAACTATCAAGACGCCATTGCAACAGGGTTATCTGGGTTAACCACTACTCTCTCAGCCATAAGTGATGCCTCAGGCAACGTTCACCTAATCTATATTGACGCCTCTGGTCACACCATTTATCAAGAAAGAACCACCAGCTGGCAAACAGCTGTCACCCTAGATAGTAATGCAGGCAATGCGTACCCTACCATCTCCTACAATAGCACTACTACTGACGTTTATGCTTTTTGGGTCAGAAGCGCCGATATTTTTTACAAAAAGGGTGTTTCTACTTACGCTTCAGGCAACTGGGACGCCTCCCCCACCAGCTGGCAAACCTCTGGTACCAACACTTACGTCTCTAGTAATTATTCAGGCGCCAATTACATCTTTGCCGAGTGGTACGACGGCACATCCGTCGCCTGGGCCAAACTCCTCCCCTCAAACGTCGCCCCTTCCACTCCCTCTAGTCTCGCCCAAACCACGACCGCCGACGTCACCATCTCAACCGGTGGTTGGGTTAGTGCCACTAGTATTAAATATAGCGCAACAGCAGCTGATACCGACAATCCAGATACTCTCGAGCTTTGTGTCGAAAAAGACCTACTTGGTACTACCTTTAGCAACACCGAAGATAGTTGTGGTACAGGCGTTAGCTATTCTGGCACTGGCGTGACTGTGACCCACACCATTTCCTCCCAAACCGACGCCTCGCAGTACCACTGGCAGGTTCGCATCAAAGATGCTGCAGGGGCTTACTCCTCTTGGGTATCTTATGGTGGCAATGCCGAGTCAGCCGCAGACTACGGCCTCGACACCACCGCCCCCACAGGCGGATCAGTATACGATGGCACAGGGGTCGGGGTCGACGCCATCTACTCTACAGATAGCCTCTCTGCGCTCTCTGCCAACTGGGCAAGTGTAAATACCGACGTCTCAGGATTAAATAAATACGAATACTCTATCGGCACTACCACCGGTGGCACTGATATCAAATCTTGGACCGACAATTCAACTACCACTTCCGTCACCGCTACTGGGCTCACTCTTGCCAGTTCTACTCCTTACTACTTTAATCTTCGTACTACCGACGGGGCCGGCAATGTGAGCACCCCTATCTCCAGCAACGGCCAGCTTGTCGCTCCCTCGATTTCCTTCACCATCTCACCCACTACCCTTACTTTTAACAATCTCACTCCTCTCAATTCCTATACCGATGACACCAAGACTACTACTCTCACGACCTCTACCAACGCCTACAATGGCTATGTCATCAGGAGTTACGTCGCAGATTATCTCCGCTCTACAGACGACAACTCTACCATTCCCGACTTTACCGGAGGGACCTATGACACCCCTGCCACTTGGGCCGGAAGCGAGACTGGCTTTGGCTATACGAGCTCCGATACGACTATTGGTGGTCTCAACAAATTTGGTACAGGTACCCTCTACGCCCCCTTCAGTCACGTGGGTCCTGGAGATATTGTTGCCGATCATACGAGTACAGTCTCAGGTGCTGCCATCGCCGACGAGGTTTTTACCCTCTCCTACAAAGTCAAGGCCCCCGCAAACCAAGCCGCCAAAAATTACCGCACCAATATCATCTACACCGCCACCGCCCAGTACTAATGCCGTGCCGCAGCGAAGCCGATAGGCAAAGTGGGGTATATTAGAACCATGCGAAAATTAATCATAATTACCCTTTTCACTTTTCACTTTTCACTTTTCACTTCGCTTGTCTCTGCCTCGCAGCCTTCTCTCACCGTCGCCCCAGCCATCCTCGAAGCAATCACAGATCCAGGTAAAGTCACCAAAACTACTGTCACCCTCACCAACAACACTGACTTTCCACTACCAATCAAAGCTCAGGTCAATGCTTTTATCAGCAATGAAACATATAACAAAGAAAAAACTCAAACTTTCAATTCAGCATCATGGTTCACTCTCGACCCCACCGATTTCATCATCCAACCCAAAGAGTCCAAAACGATTAAAGTTTCTATTAAACCACCCAAAAAAACCGAGCCAGGTGGCCACTATGCCACTATTTACTTTACGCCCATGATCCCTCAAGAAGTCGTTTCATCAGGATCTACTCTTAGCCTGAGTCGCATCGGAGTTCTCACTTTCCTGGTCGTCCCAGGCGACATCCAAGAAACTCTCGAGATCAGTGGCCTCACCACCAAACCCTTTGCCGCCTTTGGACCCACCGACTTTAATCTTGAGATCAAAAATACCGGCAATGTTCATCTCCTCCCTAAGGGAGAACTGATCATCAAAAATTATTTTGGTGACGTGGTGGCTACTATTCCTCTTCCACTCTCTACAGTTCTTCCAGGGACCACAACTTCCCATCTCTTGACTTGGAACAAGCAACTTCTTTTGGGTCAGTACACTGCCAATATCACTGTTGGTTATGGCAGCAACCATGATCCCCTCACTACCAACTCTCTAATATTTTGGATTGTTCCCTGGCCGATCATTTTGATCATCATTGCTCTATTGACACTCTTTTATAATATGTTCACAGTACATATAGATCGCATAAAATTAGCTATCAAAGTATTAAAGGGAAAAGATGTCCAAGAGTCACAAAATCATCCGCAATCTACTCGTCTCCAGTCTAGCCCTCACCGTCGGTCTCACTCCT
>CAYILS010000005.1:8186-19581 GCA_964364325.1 uncultured Pseudomonadales bacterium | reverse complement strand
CCTCCTAGTCCGGGCATTTTACCCGCTAGTGGTGCGTTTCGTTTGCGAACTAAGGCAATGCGATAAAATCTGATATAATATGATTAATGGAATTAACCCGCTTGAGTGCGGGTTTTTTTGTGCCAAAAAAGCAAAAATGACTACTAAAGAAGCTAGAAAAATATTAGGTATAGCAAGCTTGAAACTCACGGATGAGCAGATCCAGCAGGATATTGATACCGCTGAATTACTCAAAAATATCTTCTTTGACACGTTTAAATCGGGGAAAATACCAGGTGATATAGCCAACCATTCTGAAACATGCCATAATTAGGCACTATATGACAAGTAGAGCCGTTATTTACTATCGAGTGTCGGATCCATCACAAATAGAGAATAATAGTCTAGAAACGCAACTGACGGCCTGTGAGAGATACGCCAAATCCAATAACTTTGAAATAGTCGGTAGATATAAGGATGAAGGCAAGTCTGCTAAGCATATTTACACGAGAGAAGAGTTGAGTAAGTTAATCCAATTTTGCACAGTAAAATCTAATAGAGTTGATGCCCTAATAGTCTATAACTACTCAAGATTTAGCCGTAACACAGAAGAGGGACTGGCTACAATCGCACTTTTAGCTAAATATCATGTTCAAGTTATCTCGGTCACCGAAAATCATGGCGATGACCCGATGGGCCACATGATCAGAACTATAATGATAGGTATGGCACAACTAGATAACGAGATGAAGGGGAAAGTCGTAAAGTCAAATATGCAATCATCATTTCGTAAGGGACTATGGCCATTTAAATGCCCTATTGGCTATAAACGACCATTCAAAACAAAGGAAGAGAGCAAGGGACTACCGCCGATTCAGGATAAGTATTTAGCTCCAATTATTGCAAAAATGTTTAAAGACGCCTCAACTGGTATATATAACAAAGCTCAATTAGCTAGGATTATGAATCTAAACGGCTTTAAGGACCATTACAGGGCTGAGGCTAGTCATAAGATCGTAGATGATACCCTTAGAAGAACTTTCTACTACGGAAACATGTACGCTTCAAAGTGGGACGAGTATGCTATAGGTAGGCACGAGCCATTAATAGACAAGCTCACTTGGGATAAAGCTTATCAATTAGTTATTATGAAAAAGAATAAGTATCAATTCCAGGACGAGGATTTGTACCCCCTAAAAGGATCGTTAAAGTGTGCCGAATGTGGTAAGGCTCTTACCACGTCACCATCAAGAGGTAAAACAAAAACCTTTTTCTACTACGAGTGCCGTAATAAACAATGTTCACGGCCTAGAGTTACTACCAGTGATGCTGATGAGAAGTTCTTAGATATACTGAGAACTATTAAGCCTACACCAGAAGTTATGAAGCTGTTTGACAAGCTAGTATTTGCAGACTGGGACCAGATCATTAACAACGCTCAAAGTGAAGCAGAAATTGTCGAGACAAAGATCTCTGATTATAAAAGTGAGCTAAAAAGGATTGTTAAGTCTGTAGATAGTGAGCTACTAACAGAGAGTGAGGGGAAAGAGCAAGCCCAGGAAGTGAGAAAAAACATACTCCTTGCTGAAATCGTCAGGTCCGATATAAGAATAGAACAATATAACAAAGAGATCGTGAGAGAGTTTACTGAACATTTTCTACTTAACCTAGATAAACTGTGGGGAATCTTAGACCTTACGAAGAGGCAAGCCTTGTTAGCTAAAATATTACCTAGCGGAATTACTTGTGATAAAAAGAGATATTTCCGAACACTTGAATTATCTCCGTCTTTCGCACTAATTCAGTCTCTTAGTGAGCGAAATAGTGAAAATGTGACCCTATAGAGAATCGAACTCTAGTTACTTGGATGAAAACCAAGTGTCCTAACCACTGGACGATAGGGCCCCTTCGGCAAGCTCAGGGTAAACTATGTGGGCCCACTGGGATTCGGACCCAGGACACCCTGCTTAAAAGGCAGGTGCTCTAACCAGGCTGAGCTATAGGCCCCACTGTTTCTATTTACATATTAACGTCATGTGTGACGGTGCGCTTACTAGGCTGGTATCCCAGAATACTTCGTTTCTGGATACATATCTCATGTCCCTGCGGGACTTGATGTGCAGCTATAGGCCCCACACAAAACGGAAGAACTCCGATTGCTTGGTTATTTTAACAGTAAGAGTAGTTTTTGGAAACAATAAAGACTTCTTGCCTTCGCGGATCTTGGTGGCGGCTTTGCCGATCAAGTCGCGGAGGTAATACAGCTTGGCACGGCGAGTGAAGCTAGTCTTTTTGACTTCGATTTTGACGACGACGGGAGCATTGAGTGGGAAGATCTTCTCGACACCGATACTGCCTGAGGCGATCTTGCGGACGACAAAAGTTGGGTCGTCTTTGGCGTGAATGGCGATTACGACACCTTCAAAGATCTGGATACGCGATTTGTCGCCTTCTTTGATTGTCTGGTGAACACGTACTGTGTCGCCGACGTGGAAAGTGATTTCTTTGTGGGTTGCTGAGTTGGCCATGTGGAGTATTTTAACAGGATAGTTATTTTTGAGCAATGGCAGCGGTTAAGAACGCCAAAAAGACGGGGTGGGGAGAAAGCGGGCGAGATTTGTACTCGGGATGGGCTTGGGTGGCGAGGAAGAAGGGGTGATCCGCTTTCTTTAATTCGATCATCTCGACAAAGAAATCATCGGGACTGGTGCCAGAAATCACAAAGCCTTTGTCGGTTAAAGCCTGGCGGTAGTCGTTGTTGAACTCGTAGCGGTGGCGATGACGCTCAGAAATCTTGGTGGTGCCATAGATCTGCTGAGCTAGTGTGCCCTCTTTGAGTACGCAGTCGTATCCACCCAGGCGCATACTGACCCCGTTGCCTTTGATGCGCTGGTACTTAGGGTCAAAGGGAATGTCGTGGATGATCGGATATTTGGTACCAGGGTCGATCTCGGTGGAACTGGCGCCTTCTAAGCCCACGACATTGCGAGCATACTCGACTGCGGCCAACTGGAGACCGTAACAAAGGCCGAGGTAAGGGATTTTGTTCTCTCTAGCGTATTTGATAGCCATAATCTTGCCTTCGGTACCACGGGCTCCCCAACCGATCGGGACAATGATCGCCTGGACGCCTTCGAGCTGCTTAGTCCCCTCTTTTTCGATCACGGCCGAGTTGATACTGCGAATAGTCAGCTCGATACCGAGGTGAATACTAGCGTGGTCGAGGGCCTCAAAGAGCGCGTGGTAGCTGTCTTTCAAATTGTAGTCGCCGGTTTTGAAGTATTTGCCGACGATCGCGATGGTGAGTTTTTTGGTTTTTTTGGCCAGAGCTTTTTTGACAAATCCCTCCCACTCAGAGAGATCAGCTTCGCGGTCTTCTAGCCCTAGTTTGACTAAAACCTTTTTATCAAACTCTTGCTTGGCAAATTCGAGTGGAACCTGGTAGATACTAGGCAGGTCGCGATTGACGATCACGTCCTCTCCATACATATTGCAAAACAAAGCGAGCCGGTCGCGACGCCTGGCATCGAGATCGCCTTCGGTGCGGGCCACGAGGAAGTCGGGCTGGATAGACATGGCATTGAGTTGTTTGACAGAGAGCTGAGTCGGCTTGGTCTTGGGCTCGCCCACGTGAGCGGGCGTGGGGAGATAGGAGACATGGATATGGACGACCGTGTCGCGCTCGCGGAGCTTCATGATCCGACTGGCTTCGTAGTATAAAACATTTTGATACTCACCCGCGGTGCCACCGAGCTCAACCAGGCAGATTTCTGCCTGGTCTTTTTCAGCAGCAGCCTTGATACGGGAGATGATCTCATCCGTGACGTGGGGGATGGCCTCGATATCTTCGCCGCCGTAGCCGTTTTCGCGTTCACGATCAATGACAGCTTTGTAAATTTGACCCATGGTGACAAAGTTGTGGCTACCCAAATTTTTTCCCAGGAACCGCTCATAGTTGCCTAGGTCCATGTCGGTTTCGGTGCCATCTTCACAGAGGAAAGCGTCACCGTGCTCGAGCGGATTGATGAGGCCGGAGTCGATGTTGAGATAGTTTTCGCATTTGACCACTGTCACTGCGTAGCCCTTGGCCTGGAGGAGCATGGCAAGGGAGCTAGTGGTAATACCTTTGCCCAGAGACGATAAAACACCACCAGAAATGAAAATGTATTTAGGATTCTTGAGCGGCATAGTCTATTCTACTATAAAATCTCTGACTGAGGCAAGAGGTTGGAGTTTTCAAAATTGGCGTAGAGATCGGTGTGGTAGTCGCCCTCACCCACGAAGGTAGCTTCACCGCGCAAGATTTTCTCCAGTGGTAGACAGTGACGACAGCCGCCCTCACCGTCGGGGCATTTAAACCGTTCGAGCTGACGAGCGAGCTTCATTTCTTTGCCCACTTTCATCACCAACTCTTTAGATTTATCCAAATCAGGGAGCTTTTTTTCGATGGGCAGATCGTCGCGACCGATGTACCAGTAACTGGCTTTTTTGACTTCGCGTGACTGGCAGTTGTGGGCGAGGAGATAGTAGATGGGGAGCTGGAGAGAATCGACCGCTTCTTCCCCTACCCCGGTTTTGAAGTCGATGATGTGGACGGCATCTTCTGACTCCAAGTACTGCAGCCAGTCGAGCTTGCCACACAGCATGAGCCCATCTTCTTCACTCAGCCAATACTGGGGCAAGTCCATTTTGATTTTGACCGCTTTCTCCCCAAGTGGACCAGGGTGGGCCATAACGCGCCGTAACATATCTTCGCCTCTTTTTTTGTAACTTTCCTCAGTTTCTGTATCGCTAAAGCCACCCATTTGGCCCGAGACCTTTTTCCAGGCGTTCTGAAAACGCTCAATCAAAGAAATTTCAAATCGCTTGTCGGTGGCCAAAACTGAAAGGGACTCGAGAACCTCGTGCACTGCTGACCCGAGCGCCATGCTGGGGGTAATCAGGGAAACCTTGTGGCCAGACCGGGGGTCGCGGTAGATACTGCTTAAATAATAGGCGCGGGGGCAATGCTTAAAATTGTTGATTGAGGAGTGGGAGAGCCAGACAGCACTAAATTTGTCCATACTATGAGTATAGTATATCGAAAGTCTAAATAGAGTACTATAGGTAGAGATGAAGAAACTAAGATCGATATTGTCTGGGTTCTATGACAGCACTGCGTGGAAGATAGTACTGGCGAGCTACCTCATAGCGATAGTGGGTGGGCTGGGCTGGGCAATCTACGACCAGTACATTGTCGAGCGAGCGCTGGTGGCTCAAGTAGAAGATAATACTAAGATGGTCGGTGATCTGACACAGATAGCGGCTGAGTACGAGACGCTCAAGGCCGATGATCAAGTCGTGAAAAATGCCAGTTTGAGCGCTGAGATAGATAATATCCACAAAACTTATCTGGACGGAGCTAAGTTGTTTGAAGATAGGGCCGATCTAGCTATTACGGTGGGAAAAGTAGCAACAGTCGATAAAGAACTAGCCAAGTTTTTGAGGATGCTGTCTGACAAGAAATGGGAAGAGGCGCGGGAGCAAACCAAGAAAGTGCAAGCTGAGATCGACAAAATTATCGCTGCGAGTATACCCAAAGTACCTACGGTAGCTAATGCGCCAGCTAGTAGCACTGCTCCTGGATCAGGTTACGCTAGGCAAAAAGTCTCGACCGGGCGTGGTGAGTTTGTGGTGTCGATGGTGGTAGCACCAGGTGCTCGCGCAGTCATCGAGACGGCTGGTGACGCTGACTGTGGTGATAATTGTCCGACCAAGAGTCTGGCGGAGCACGTGGCGGCAAGTGGTGGATTTGCGGGGATAAACGGTACCTACTTTTGTCCCCCAGACTATGCTCAGTGCCAGGGCAAGGTCAATAGCTTTGATACGCTGGCGGTCAATGGTCGGACGAAGGCAGTGCTGAATAGAGCCAACAATGTCTACTCGACTGTCCCACTGGTGGCCGCGTATGGCTCTAGTCTCTCATTTTATGATCAGACGGTGCAGTGGGGGGCTGATGGCAGCGGAGGTGGAGGACTGGCCAATTACCCCCGCCTCCTGCGCGATGGCAACGTGGCAACTGAGCAAGAGAATGGCAAAGGAACACGAGGCTTTATCGGGATGAAGGACGGTGCGATTGTGATAGGTCATATTTACGGTGCCTCATTTGCGGATGCGGCCGAAACTTTAAAGACTTTGGGATTGCAGAACGCACTTAATTTGGATGGAGGCGGATCGAGTGCTCTCTGGGCAGATGGCGGATATAAGGTAGGTCCGGGTCGGAGTCTGCCGACGGCGATAGTACTGGTTAGGTAGAGCGAGGGATAGAACGTAAAATTTCTCTCATTTCTTTGGTTTTTGGATAATACTTTTCGACCATGGCCCAAAACCGTTTACCGTGCCCTTTCCAGTGCAGATGAGCGAGCTCGTGCACGACGACATACGAGACGGCATCAGGGGGTGTGAAGCGCAATGCCAGGTTGAATGAGAGTACACCTGAGGGCGCACAGGTGCCCCAGTAGGTACGGACGTGAGTATAGCGGAGACCTGATGGGTTGAGTTTCATTTGCGCGCTATATTTTTTGATTTCCGATTCAATATGTTTCTTGAGCTCAGTTTCGCTGAAGTATTCGACTTTTGGTTGAACAGGCTTAACCAATTCTTTGAGTCTTTTTTCAACCCAGGTTTGTTTTTGACCGACAAAGCGGTCTATCAAGAATTTGGGCATAAAGAGCGGTGCGCGGGCAACTAGCTCTCCTGATGGTGTGACCTGGAGTGAAAGTGATCTTTTACGCGCGCGGATGAGGGTGTATTGCATATATGGCATATAATATACAGGATATGGAACAAGAACAACTTTATCTTGGTCAAGCTGAAAACGATGGACATTTGAAAGTTTTCTTAGAGTCTATCACTACCAATTTACCTCCATCGGCTATAGTTGATGTTCTTTGTCCCCTAGTTCAAAAAACACCTTCTAAGAAAAAGAAATAGTATTTTACTTGCCAAACGCAATAGCATCTTTGACGTGCCCGCGTGAGCCCATCATGGAGCCGTAGGTGACGGAGTATTCCCCCCATTTATCATTGAGCGCATCGAGCGAGGTGACGAGCGACTTTTGTTTGACGGTATCCACAAGACAGCTCAACTGACCCGAGTCGTAGGTAAGGCCAAAGCAAGTTACAGCCACTTTCTTCACTTTTTGCTTAGGGGCATTTTGTTCATAGAGTCCAAGAGCACTAGCGAGGAGCGAGGCATCGTCGAAGATGGCGTTACTGCCCTGATGGGTGGTGTGCCAGGATGTATGGTCGGCAAAGTTGAGGGCAAGACCGATCCCCGTGGCGTAGGCACCGCTCTCACGCAGACGTCTGGCGGCCTTGGCGATCAGCTTGGCTAGGATGGGTCGCCACTCGTCGTAGCTCATGGGACGGGGCAAGACGTAGGACTGGCCGTAGCTACGACGGGTAAACTCGACATCGTCGACCTCGTACCCACGGAGCCTGGTGTACCAGTATCGGCCGAGGACGGACTGAAAAGCTTGCTTGAGGGTCTGGATATCGGCTTGATAAAACTGAAGAGGTGTAAAAATACCGACGCGATGCAATCTGGCTTCGTTACGCACGTTGATACCGCAAAACTCTTGGAGTTTGATGGTTTGGTATATTTCTAAATAATTCGTGCAGTCGATGACGTCAAAACCGTCCGGTTTGTGGAGGCCAGAGGCGAGCTTGGCTAAGATCTGGTTGGTGGAGACGCCGATTGAAACGCGCAAATAATCCCCGATCTCGGACTTGATGCGGGATTTAATATCCTTGGATAAACCTGCAAGGTCAGACCTTGCAGGTAGAGCCAACACGAATTCGTCGATTGATTTGGAGACGACATGGTCAGAGTAGTCGTTTAACAATTCGCCGATCTGCTTATGCACCTGGCGGTACTTGGGTGGGTCGGCTTCGCGGACGATGAGGAATGGACAAAGCAATAGAGCATCGCGGACGCTCATGCCGGTTTTGATACCGTACAACTTAGCCTCGACACTTGGAGCCAGGATGGCGCCATACGACTTGGCGTAGGCGGCCACTACCACTGGCTTGCTACGCAGAAGATGGTTGGCTTGCTGCTCGACACTGGCGAAGCAAGAGTTGAGATCGATGTGCATGATGGTGGGATGGGCTGGGTTGAAGTTCATACTTCGTATGACCGTATAGCCGTGTTCCCGTATAACCGTAAACGGATAAACGGATTTACTGATTTACGGATATACGATTTAGTCAGGTAGGCCATCACTTACCTCTTCGAGTGTCCAGTTAAGATTGTCGGCATTCAAGTTGAGGCGGAAGAAGAGATGGTGGGAGACAACGGAGAACACATGGTGGCGGGTAATACCTTCGCGATAGGTGTGGCGCAGACCGACCTGGAGGACTGGATAGGTGCGGCGAGACCACTCAAGAGATACTGGGCGAATAGTGCGGGTCGTGGCATTGAAGGTGGTGACGACAGAGACTGGTTCGGATATTCTTTGGATCATATCTCTACTATATATCCGAATGTTAGACGAAGTCAAGTATTGCTTATCTATAAAATATATTGTATTATAGGTCTATATGTGGAATGAATTAGGGATACGAGTTGCTGGAAAGCTGACAGAGATGGGAATACCGTCTCACGACCTATTAGTTAGGAGCGCAGGTATTTCTAATAATGTTAATGAAGGTGATTTCTTTAATGGACAATGGCTGCCCTTATTCATGATAGATAAGCTCCTTGGATCAGATAATATCTTTAGCTCAGAGCAATCATTGCTTGATGTGGCAACAACGATTCTTACAGCTTATTTTTTGATATCTGGTGAACCAGAACCGACTAAAATTTAACTCTTAAACTTTATTCTCCGATAGACTTGATTTGGAGTAGTTGGGTGATTTGTTTCTTTAGTGACGGAGTGTAATTGATGCCGAAGGGAAGTTTGAGTTCGCGGACGTCATGGGTATTTTGGAACGCCAAAGTGATTTTGTCTTCCCCTTTGTTCCCTTGGAGGAGTGCATTGAGGGCAAGTAGTGTGGCTTTGCTCGTGCCTTTGGGAACAATGATAGTATTCCCATCCTCCATCAAGGCTACGGCGGGCACAATGGGGTCGGAGCCGGGGTCCGGCACAAGTTCGATGGTGTCGACAATGAAGGAAAGGCGGTCTTCCCTCTCCTCCACCTTGCCTTTCACGATCACGACGCTATTGGGGATGAGGAATGATTTGACCTCGGCACAGGTCTTGGGGAAGACCACGGCTTCGATCTCCCCTGCCTCGTCGGTCAACAGGAGAAAAGCCATCTCTTGTTGTTTAGTCTTGGTGACGACGGTTTTGGCGGTTTTGATGATGGCGGTCACGGAGATCTTTTGACCTTTGTAATCGGCAATTTCGGCTAGCGGTTTGGACCACTCGGAACGAGATTTTTTTAATAATTTTTGACTCGGGTGCTCGCGCAGGTAGATACCAAGGAGTTCGCGCTCCATCTCCATCAGCTTCCTATTATCAAATTCTTCTTTGGTGGACTGCCAGTCGTCCTGAATACTGACCTCTTCTTGAATGAGTCCGTCAAAGAGACCACCCTGGTTACTATCTTTTTCAGCGCCGGTTTTACCGACTTTGGTGCGGACCCGATCGATTTCGTCGAGGATGACCGCTCGTTTGCCAAAGGCATCAAAAGCTCCCACTTTGATCAAGCTCTCGAGCACCCGTTTGTTGGATTTTTGGGTGTCCACCCGGGCCACAAAGTCGGTAAAGCTCTTAAACTCGCCAGCACCTGTCCTCTCGACCAGGATATTGTCGATGGCGGCGGTTCCCACGTTTTTGATGGCGGTAAAGCCGAAGCGGATAGCCTGGCCACCGAGTGACTTAGCGTCTGGCTCAATCTGAAAATCGCTAGCTGAGTGGTTGATGTCGGGCGGTAAGACGACAATCCCCATGGTCCGACACTCCTCCAGTGACATGGCCATTTTGTCTTCCCGGCCTGACTCGGCGGACATGAGGGCGGTCATATACTCGACCGGGTAGTGGGACTTGAGGTAGGCTGTCTGATAGGCAATCATGGCGTAGGAGGTAGCGTGGGCCTTGTTGAACCCGTAACCCGCGAACCTCTCGATAAAGGACCAGACCTTTTCGGCTAGGCTCTCGGAATAGTTGAGCTTGACCGCCTGGGCTATAAACTTTTTGTGTTCTTTGTTCATGATGTCGACGGACTTTTTTGCGATGGCACGGCGTAAAATATCGGCGTCTCCTAGACTGTAGCCGGCCATGACGTTCGCAATCTTTAAAACCTGCTCTTGGTAGACGGCGATGCCGTAGGTCTCCGACAGGATCGCTTTGAGGTCGGGGTGAAGGTATTTGACGGAGTCGGGCTCCAGCTTGCCTTTGACAAACTCGGGGATGAGCGCCATGGGGCCAGGGCGATACAGCGCGACCAGAGCGACAATGTCGCCAAAGACGTCGGGCTTGAGTTGCTTGCTGAGCCGACGCATCCCGGGTGACTCCATCTGGAAGACGCCCGTAGTCTCGCCCCGGCTAAGCATCTCAAAAACCAGTTTGTCGTCGAGGGGGAGCGCTGAAAGATCGACTTTGGTCTCGCCAACATTGATAAGTTTGAGGGCATTTTGCAGGATAGTCAGGTTGCGCAGGCCCAGGAAATCCATCTTCAGTAGTCCGATGGCGTCGGGTTTGACGTTGAGGTCGATCGCGTACATGTCGTACTGGGTGGTGATCTTGCCTTCTTTGGAATCTCTTTGAATGGGGGTGTAGTTGGTGAGTGGAGCATCGGCGATAATTACTGCTGCGGCATGGGTACTACTGTGGCGGGCCACGCCCTCGACCCGCTTGGCTAAATCAAGGAGTTCTTTGTATTTGGGATTTTTGTAGAGCTCTTGGAGCTCGGAAACGCTGGTGAGCGCCTCGTCGATACTACTCCCCAAGGGGATGAGCTTGGCGAGCAAATCGGGGTCGGAGTACGGGAGGCCTAGGACCCTTCCGATGTCGCGAATGGCCGCGCGAGCTTCCATGGTCCCAAAAGTAATAACCTGGGCGACCCGGTCTTCGCCGTATTTTTGCGTCACGTACTCGATGACGCGATCGCGGCTGACATCGGCAATATCGACGTCGATATCGGGTGGACTGGGGCGCTGCGGATTCATAAACCGCTCAAATTGCAGACCATGAGCCAGTGGATCTATAGACGTGATGCGTAGGATATAGGAGACAATGGCTCCGGCGGCACTACCACGGCCAGGGCCGATGCGGATGCCATTACCCTTGGCCCAGTTGATGAAGTCTTGAGTGATGAGGAAGTAGGAGGCGTAGCCTTTGCTACAGATGACCTCGAGCTCGTAATCGATGCGCTCCATAATCTCCTTGCCCGGGTGGGAGTAGCGCGCCTCGATCTTTTCGTAGACG
>CAYILS010000005.1:0-8176 GCA_964364325.1 uncultured Pseudomonadales bacterium | reverse complement strand
TTAAGGAAGGATTCGGGGGTCATGCCCTCTGGAGTTGGGAATTTGGGGTAGATCATTTTGCCGGTGGGGATGGTCAAATCGACTTTGTCCACAATTTTACGCGTG
Organism: uncultured Pseudomonadales bacterium; assembly: GCA_964364325.1. GTDB lineage: Bacteria > Patescibacteriota > Microgenomatia > UBA1400 > UBA12108 > CAJAUT01. Next base: position 8,071 of record CAYILS010000005.1, on the reverse strand, counting down.
TTAGTGATGGCTTCTGGTAGATCGCTAAAGAGATCGGACATTTCCTCCTGGGATTTGAGATAGTAGGTGGGCGAGTCAATCATGGTAAACCTGTTTTTATCGTCGAGGGTGGTTCGAGTCTGGATAGCGAGCAAGGCATCTTGGGCTCTGGCGTCATCTGCCCTGACATAGTGCACGTCGTTGGTGGCGATCAGGGGCACCCCGAATTTGCGGGAGAGCTTGAGGAGTTCTTCGTTTAAGGGTTTTAAGTCTTTTTCTAACCCGTCGTGGCGCTGGAGCTCGATGTAGTAGTCGTCGCCAAAAAGTTCGATAAAGTCTTTCATGCGTAGCTCGGCTTTGTCTCGCTCCCCCTTGAGAATATACTGCGGGATCTCACCTTGGATACAGCTACTGGTAACGATCAAACCTTCGTGGTATTTGACCAGCGTCTCCCAGTCGATACGGGGTTTGTAGTAGAACCCTTCGAGGTGAGCTATGGAGGTAAGCTTGAGGAGATTGTGGTAGCCGGTTAAGTTTTTGGCCAGCAATAACAGATGATTGGTTTTGAACTCGCGCGACTTGTCGGCCCTGTTGCCGGCGGTGTAGTAAGCTTCCATCCCGATGATGGGCTTGATGCCAGCATTGCGAATCGTGTTGTAGAAATGAATGGTGCCATACATGGCGCCGTGGTCGGTGATGGCAAGAGCGTCCATGCCGTAGGTCTTGCAGGCGGCGGCCACATCTTCGTCTTTGGATAAGCCGTCAAGCAGTGAATACTGAGTGTGGACGTGGAGATGAGTAAAGTCGATTTTGGACATAATTAAAAATCTGCGGGCAGTAGATCTAGTTTAGCAGATTAAAGGTCACTGTAGGTAATCACGTCAAACTCACGATAAAGTCGCTCGATGAGGTGGTATTTGCGCTTGAGAATGTTGAGCAACTGTCCCCTTTGCCAAGAGACACTGGTCATATCAATAAGGTCTGCATCGCAAAAGCCGGTAAACACTGCCAGTTCGCTGACGCCATGTACAGCGTTAATCTTGGCGCAGAGCACTTCGTAATCGGTCTCAAGATCATAGCCTGCTCCGTTTTGCCAATCCTTAAATCCGACGAAGAACTGGCTCGTCGTTTTGATTCCCTCAGATTCGACCAGGGACTGGGCACCATAGTTGGCTTGCCATTGCCACAATGGTGCGCGCATGGGGAGGCCTTCTTTTTTGGCTAATCTGATCATAGGCTCGAGGATTTTGGGATCTCCGTGCTCTCCTTTTTGGGTGACTATCGCACTCGGTTTGTGACCCATGGTATCTAGAAACCACTGATACTGCGCTGCTATCTCTAGTTCGATGTCCTCAGGTGTGTAGGTATCAATAACCGAAAAGTCCCACTGACTCACGTTAGGGGCATTTTTAAGATTCCCATCGGCTCCAGTTAACGACGGAGCGCCTGAGAGAGATTTGAGTTTGGAGCTGACGAGACTGATTGAGAGGAGTGTAGAGATACCGCTAGCCTTGGCAATCTCTGCTGCCTGGAGACTCAGACCCTCGTTGTTGGGGAGGAGCGAGAGTTCTGAGTAGACCTTGGGCAGTTTGGTGATGGCATAATCAAATCCAGCGTTGACTGCACTTGAGTAGCCTAGGTCATGACCTGTAATGATTAAGCGTTTTTTCATAAATTTGACATATGTGAGTACGTAAAGCCCAACTCTTGTATCTGCTCGCGAAACTTAGAATTGAGGGTGATAAAGAGGTCGCGTGAGCGCTCGAAGTTGAGGGATGAGGACTCGAGTAAGATGGCGTCGTTGTAGGCAGGATGCATAATAATCTCGACTGACTCACCGTCCTTTACTGTGCTGAGCTGATCAATAAAAAGGTCCATAGTGATATTCGCACTGGAACCTAAAATATGAGCAAAGAGATGGTTGGTCATTTTGACTCCCAGTCTTTTGAGGTAGATCTCAGCCGAGTAATTGTGATCCTCGATCTCTTCATTTTCAATCAGAGCACGAGGAATGCGCATGGGGATATTGTTGGTCACGACATAGTCGGCAATAACCTTCATAAATCTGAGATTACCGTGCATATTAAATTGAGGGGAGATAAACTTGGGCTTGTGACCCAAGCGAGCCTCAAACACCTTGATCTCGGCCATGGCTTTGTCTGCTATATCCTGATCACTCGCATTTTTGAAAAACTCAATAAATTCAGGACGACCTGGTCTGTTGCTTTTGCTCCAAGGGAATAGTGAGGTGTGGAGTCCAATCTCGGTAAGGTTATTCTTTTTGAGTAAGTCAATGCCATGCTCTAGATCCTCTTGATCGGTCAAGACCATGACGGCGATGTCGGTGACTATTCCCTCTGTAGCCGCTCTTACAACACCCTCGTTGATTGACTTGGTGTAGCCATAGTCGTCGGCAGTGACAATCAGTTTCTTCATAAGAGTGATTTTAGCAGTTTGTTAATAGAAGCTGCGTCGGCCTGGCCTGAGGTAGCGCGCATGACAGCTCCGACGAAGAAGCCGAGAGCGTTTTGCTTGCCGGCTTTATAGTCGGCGACAACTGTTGGGTTGTCTGTTAAGATTTTCTCGATGATTGGCCCCAGTACCGACTCGTCGGTAATTTTGGTCACTGATTTTGATTTTATGTAGTCAGCGGGAGTAACTTTCAGATAATCAACTTTTTTGTTTACCAGATCTTTGGCGACTTGGACAACCATTTTGGTATCAATTGTTTTCACTTGTTCAATATAATCCATCATTACTTGATTACCAACAATTATTTTGGCCGCACTTTCCACGATACCGAGGGTGAGTAGAGAATCTATTTTGGAGCTAGGTAGCTCGACAAGGCGAGACTTAATTTGGGCAAGCCAGGCATCGCTGATGATAATGGGGGGGATGTCTGGGTCGGGAAAGTAGCGGTAGTCGGCGGCTTCTTCTTTGGTTCGCTGTGAAACCGTGGTACCAGTGTCTGCGCGGTAACCCCTGGTTTCTTGGGTGGGAGTTTCCCCTTTGTCTAAAATCTCGGCATGACGGGCGAATTCGGTGGTGAGAGAGTTGGCAAAGTAGCGGAAGGAGTTGATATTCTTGACCTCAACTTTGTAATTGGGGAGCTTGCCATCAGGAGAGAGTGAAATATTGGCTTCGAGGCGCATTTGACCCTTGTCCATATCTGCATCCGAGACCCCGATTGCACGCACAATATCTCTAATTTTTTTGAGTAATTCCTTAGCTTGCTCGGCACTGTGGATATCTGGCTCGGTGACTATTTCGGCCAAGGGTGTACCGGAGCGGTTAAAATCAATGAGCGATACCTTTTTGCCATTTACAATCTCGTGCTTGAGGGTTGCGGTATCTTCTTCTAAATGAATCCGGGTAATATTGACTCTGCCAAATGAGGTATCTACATATCCCCCCACGCAAAGCGGTTGGTCGTACTGGGAGATTTGGTAGCCTTTGGGTAAATCTGGATAGAAATAATGTTTGCGATCAAACTTGGTAACTTTGGCGATGGTGCTATGAAGTGCGAGCCCTAATAGAATAGTTTTTTCGATGGCTTGCTTGTTGGGGATAGGCAGGGAACCCGGCATACCTAGACACACTGGACAGGTGTAGACATTTGGCTGAGGAGCATGAAACGCATTGTTGGGACAACCACAGAACATGCCACTTTTCGTTTTGAGCTCTATGTGAATTTCGGCGCCGCAGATTAGCTTGTAGATCGTAGATGGTAGATCGTGGATCATAAGTTGGGGCTCCTGGTGTGCCAATCGGTGGCAAGTTGGTACTGGTGGCCGACGGCTAAGAGTAATGACTCGGTGAATTTTTGGCCTACCAATTGCATGCCAATTGGCAATCCTGCTTGAGAAAAACCGGCAGGGAGTGCTAGCGAGGGAATGCCAACTTGATTGACCGTGGTCGTGTAGAGATCCGCCAGCATATTAGAGAGTGGATCGGAGAGAAGGTCTCCAATCTTGGTGGCGACAGATGGGGAGGTAGGCATGAGGAGTACATCGCACTGACTAAAAGCATGGGTGTAAGCCGCGGCCAGAACCGTGCGCACTTTTTGGGCTTTTTTGTAATAGGCATCACTATAACCTGATGAGAGAGCGTAGGTACCAATCATGATGCGGCGCATAGACTCTTGGGTAAAGAGTTCTCGTCCTGCGCCGTAGCGGACTCCGTCGTAGCGAGCTAGATTGGAGCTGGTCTCAGACGGCCCAATCAAGTAGTAGGTGGCCAGCCCGATCTCGGCGATCGGTAGACTGACGTCCACAACTTGAAACCCAAGGTCAGAGAACTTAGCGGCGGCTGTCTTGAGGACAGCGTGGATTTCGGGATTGAGACCTTGACTAAACATCTCCAGTGGGAGACCAATTTTTACCTTGGAAAGGTCTTGGCTTAATTTGCCAACATAATCGTCAACGGGAGTGGGTGAACTCGTTGCGTCGTACGGGTCTAGCCCTGCCATGACTGAGAGAAGTTCGGCTAGATCGGCACAAGAGCGACCCATGGGACCAACCGTATCAAAAGAGCTGGCATAGGCGATGGCGCCGTAGCGACTAACTCGACCATAGGTAACCTTGAGTCCGGTAATATTGTTCCACCCGGATGGTTGGCGAATACTGCCACCCGTATCTTCACCGACTGCGAATTGTGACATGCCGGCCACGATGGCGGTGGCGGAACCACCCGAACTACCGCCCGAGGAGCGGGTAATGTCCCAAGGATTTTTGGCGACACCGTAATCAGTGTTTTCGGTACTGGCACCGTGCCCCCAGGCGTCCATATTGGCTTTGCCGATCAAGATGGCTCCAGCGGCCTTGAGTTTGGTATAGACGGTGGCGGAGTAGGTGGGGACAAAGGTGTCGAGCATTTTGGAGGCGGCGGTTGTGCGAATATCTTTAGTTACATAGGCGTCCTTCATAACATACGTTACGCCGTAGAGTGGGGATTTTGGGTCGGCTGTTTTTAGATCATTGAGAACATCTTGTCGATCACGGATCGTAATGAGCGCATTAATAATCGGCTGATATTTGGCAATATTGGCGTACGATTCGTCGATTTTGTTGATGGGATTTTTTTGTTTTAACATATTACTCCAGAATGGCGTCAACCATAAAAAATCCTTTGTGAGTAGCGGGAGTGTTTTGCAGTGCCTCGGCTTGAGTAAACATGCGACTCTCATCTACCACGTCTTCGCGTAACACATTGGTGAGTCCCGAGACTTGGTTGGTGGCCTCGACCTGGCTGACATCGACTTGGGAGAGGACTTTGGCGTATTCGAGCGTGCTCTCTACTCCCGATTGGAGAGCTGGTAAGAGCGAGTCGGGCGGCGTGAGCTTGGCTAACTTGGCCAAGTGGCTGACTCCGGCGGTGGTGATGATAGGACTATTTTTCATTTTCATATTCATGCTTTTGCGACCCGATCAATCATAAATTGCACAGGCTCGATAGTATTGATTGCTTGAATAGTTATGATTGGGTGATTGGATTTAAATACTCTAAAAATTTCGTCTGCAAATGCCTGGCCTACCGTTGTGACTCGATCGAAGTCAAGTACGATAGTTTTAAACTTATCGAGACCAGTCAAGATGCGACGCGCCTGAGAACGAGAGATGTATATGGAACCTTGAGTAAATAGTCTAACCTTGATATTTGTCTTATCAAATCCCACTTCTCCTCTGTCAGTGACGAAATTGTCAAAAACTTGATTGAGGTGAAGCTTGGTGTTGATGTCAAAAGTAAACGTTACTTTTGTACCTCGCTTTTTCTTGGTACCTTGCTCAAAAAATACGTCTGGCAGAGTATTATCTACACGTAATTGATATCCGTAGCTTTCGAGGATAAAAAGACTCACAGCCTTTGAGCTAAAGAAAATACCTTCTCCGCTATGAGAGTGCGGATTGGTGGTAGTTTTGCCTTTGAGTAAATCTTGCATCGCTTCGTATTCGCTAGTAAGGTTTCGCTCCCTCATGACATTGCGAAATACTCCCACACCGTAGTCTTCAATCGAGATCGTAAGTAACGATTCTTGTTTTGAAATACTAATATCGACCGTCTTGCTGCGAGAGTGTTCGATAGCGTTGTTGAGTATTTCGGTAAACACATAGAACAATAGACTGTTGAGATTGTCGCTCAAATTTGAAAGAGCCTTCACTTTATCTGCTAACTCAGCCCACAGAGTATGCTCCTCTAAGCCCAGACAGTGATATTTTTTGGTAAATACAGAGCGATACGGATGATTGGCGTCGACGATGTGGTATCTTGAACCTGCAGTAGAACCTGACTTTGCTATTATTCCCTGACTAACGAGTGCCTGAAGAATCCGGCTCACGTGTTGGCGAGTAATAGATCCGCCAAGTTCCACAACAATATCGCGCGTTCTAAAGGACTTTAGCTTATTTGCAATCTTGAGTATCTCTTTTTCCATATACACTTAGTTGTAACATTTAATATTTAAGTTGTAACATGAGTTGTAACATTTTGCAAGCATTAAGCCTGTCCTTCGAGTGCCCTGATGCGATCGGCGATAGGAGGATGAGTCGAGAACAACTTGGTCATCCAGGAGCCATGGGACTCCACCGTGACGGGATCGTCGATGTAGAGGTGGGCGGTCGCGGTATTGGCGGACTCGAGCTGGATATCCTCATGGCTGGCAATCTTTTTCAGGGCGCCAATCAACCCTGAGGGCTGGCGGGTGATGTGGGCGGCGCTGGCATCGGCAAAGAACTCACGACGGCGCGAGATCGCCAGCTGGATGAGCGAGGCAATGATGGGGGCGAGAATGATAAAGACCAGACCAATGACCATGATGATCGCATTGCCCTCTTTGTTGTCACGACTACCGCCTCTATGTGCGCCCAACCTCCATGACCAATTGAGAATCATGGCGATACTACCCACGAGGATAGCGACGATCGTCATGAGCCTTGTGTCGTAGTTGCGGATATGCGAGAGTTCGTGGGCGATGACGCCTTCGAGCTCGGTACGAGTCAGCGAGTCAATCAAACCCTGGGTGACTGCGATGGCTCCGTGCTGTGGGTCGCGCCCGGTCGCGAAGGCGTTTAGCGCTGCACTGGGGATGACGTATGTTTTGGGCTTGGGAATCCGAGCAACTGAGGCCAAATTCTCGACGATGTTGGTGTAGGTGGGATGGGTTTTGTGAGTGACGGGCTGGGCGCCGGCCATGGAGAGCGCGATAGTATCGGAGTTATAGTAACTAATCCACGAGCCAACCCCGGAGATCAGCACAGCAAAAACCATGAAAGTCCAGTCGTAGCCGTAGATATAGCTAAAGAAATAGCCAAAAGCAGTCACAAAAGCAGTAAAGAGGATAATAACTAGCCAACTACGACGCTTATTCGAATCTATCTGTTCATAGATATTCTGCATATTAGAGACTTATCTTGGGAGTCTTGGTATCTTTTTCCTCAACTTCAAATCCAGGTTGAGCTGCAAAACCAAACATATTAGCAACTAAGTTGCTGGGGAACGTGACCACTTTCACGTTGTAGTCGGCCGAGAGGTCGATCAGGGTGCGGCGGGCATACATGACCTTGTCCGAGGTATCGCGGAGCTCCTCCATGAGGTTGGTGACTGTAGTATTGCCCTGGAGCTGGGGATTACTCTCGACGATGACCGAGAGGCGGGGCAAGAGATCCCCCATCATACTGGCGGCTTGGCTCTGTTTGCCGATATCGCCTGATTTTGCGGCTGCGTTGACGGATTTGCGGGCGTCAGCCAACATGGTGAGAATATCTTTTTCGTGCTTGAGATACCCTTTCACACTAGCTTCGAGGTTGGGGATCAGATCGGCTTGGCGCTTGAGCTGGTTGCCGATCTCCTGGATGCTGGCTTTGATCCGAGTGAGGGCTGTCTGGAAGAAGTTGTAGAGCGAGATCAGGTAGAGTCCAACTCCGACAGCTAAGATGATTAAGATAGTAGTTGAGTTCATATACCCTCCTTAGTTTACTAGTTACAGGCACAGTATAGCAAATTTATGATAAAATGTGCTCTTCCGAGGGGCTGTAGCGCAGTTGGTCTAACGCGCCTCCCTGTCACTGAGGAAACCACGGTTTCGAATCCCGTCAGC
>CAYILS010000004.1:18126-19995 GCA_964364325.1 uncultured Pseudomonadales bacterium | reverse complement strand
AAAAGCGGACATTTCTACTTTGCCGAAAGAGGACATTATCACTTTGCACTAACAAGACTGACCGACCCGCTGATTTACTGATTAGCTGGTGTAGAATGTAGGTATGTCGGGACATAGTAAATGGAGTACGATCAAACATAAAAAAGCGGCGAATGATGCGGTCAAGGGGAGCGTTTTTACCAAGATGGCAAAGGGGATAACGATGGCGGTCAAAAAGGGTGGTGGAGTGGGGGATCCTGACCAGAACTTTTCTCTGCGACTAGCGGTCGATAAGGCTAGGTCAGTCAATATGCCCAAGGAAAACATTGACCGGGCAATCGCCAAAGGACTGGGCAAGGGAGGTGAGGAGCTGGCTGAGCTGATAATCGAGGCGTTTGCACCAGACGGTGTGAGCGTGATCCTAGAAGTAGTTTCTGATAGTCGCAACCGCGTAGTAGCGGAAATCCGGACATTGATTGAGAAGCATGGAGGGAGGATGGGAGAGCCTGGGAGCGTGATGTATTTGTTTGATAAATGTGGAATTGTGCACACGCCAACCAATGTGGGGGAGGAGCTCCAACTGGAGTTGATTGACCTGGGGATGACCGACACTGTAGTTGATGAAACTGGCTCGACCATCTACACCGAACCAGAGGCGATGCACACCGTGATCCAATGCCTCCACAAACAGGGAGTAGCGGCTGGGGGGATGATAGGCTATCGACCCAAAACCACGATCGTGCCAGGTGACTTTGCTAAAGTTGAGCATTTTTTGAGTACCATATCTGAGTACGATGACGTGCAGGAGGTCTATGCGAATTTGGGATAACAAAAAGTCGACGAAACGCCGCAAGTTTTTGCTGGTATCCGTGTTGCTGTCGGTTGGGCTGTTGGTCGTCCAACGCTTGCCGGTTGAATCTCGTTATAGTGCGATCGTCTTTTTTGCCTTGTCTGCCTATCTCCTGACGGCCTGGTCACTGTTCAAAGACTTGCACGGGGTCAATTGGCTGGTGAACTTGATCTTACCCACGATGTATCCGGTCTCGGTGGCGCTCTTTTACTTTTTGCTCCCGCAAGCGGTAGTGACCAGGACGATCGTGGTCATACTTTTCGCGGTCTCGATGTATGCACTCTTGTTGACCGCCAATATTTTTGCGGTCGCGAGTATCCGCACCATCCAGCTCCTGCGGGCGGCACGGGCGGTAGGATTTCTTTTGTCTATCCTTACCAGTGCGTTTTTGTTCCACGTGATCTTTTCGCTGAGAGTAGGGGCAGTGCTGGTGGGTACGCTGGTACTCCTAGTCTCGCTGCCGATCTTGTGGCAGGGGACATGGTCGTATGTTGTCTCCAATACGATCAAGCGTGAGTTTTACTACGCGCTCGTTGGGTCGATCGTGATTGCACAGCTGGCAGTAGCCATGTCATTTTGGCTGATTAGCGTGCCCCTCGCCAGCGTTGTTTTGGCGATGGGGATGTATGTGACCCTCGGATTGTTCCAGCACGATTTGGAAGGAAGATTGTTTAATCGGACGGTCCAAGAATATTTAGGGTTTGCTGGAATAGTCTTTGTCGTAGTAGTTGCGGCAGTGATTTTTCGCTGGGCTAGGTAGAGGGCAGGGGAGAGTCCTATAGTTTTCCGAGTTATCCTATAATAATTATAGGCTTTTCACGACATGTCCTATAACTTTTCACGAATGTGGATAAAAAGTATCCGATCCTTGCGAGTAGGAAATGTGAACAGTTTGATACAGTTACCAGATATGCTGTCTTGCGTACCTAGCATACATCTTGAGTGTGTGCCAGCCCACTAGGGGTAGACACCTGGTAGAAGGGAGCTATCTCCAGAGGTACATCTGGTGGACAGTAGAGTGGGATAAAGCGACGTCTTAC
>CAYILS010000004.1:0-18116 GCA_964364325.1 uncultured Pseudomonadales bacterium | reverse complement strand
ACGTCTTACAGAGCGGCAAGATATTTGCGTGGTGATATTGCTGAGTGAGTAGTGGTTGGTGACAAGCTGAGGCCAATAGACTCGTTTGGGTGCGGCCGCCCATCTCACCCTTTTACCGGACGCATACCTGCCTAAGAGTGGATTTGTCCTATGTCGCACAATATATCTTTTATGACATATTACCTGGATACGGTAGGGGGAGCGAGTAAAACATAATTTAGAACTTTTAATGACGAATTGGATTAATTAGCACGTACCACACGATTTCTTTGTTTGTAACTCCCCCATTACTCCCATATCCCTCAAATAACCCACTTCCGAATGATACCCGTAGAAAAATCGCTTTTTGAGCTGAACACTTGTTCATCACTGCCAGCCAACGTGTCGTAGAATCGATCCTACGGGCTCTGTATCTGGTGGAATGCTGGATGTTGCCTGACTTGGATGAATATATCTTTACTTGCGCTACTCGCGCTGTGTATACCTAAGTTGCTATGCCTTACAACTAGGCCGTCTTTTGTGAGCGTAGAGAGTGCTTGCCTATAAAATGGCATTGCGCTAGAAGTCGCGTCTAATATCATAAAGAGTTCAAAAGCGTTCATGCTCACATTGTCAAAAAGCATTCTTAATAGGTCGGTGCCAATATGTTCATCAGAGCTTCGAAAGTTAATATGAGTGAATATCTCAAACTTAGGATTTGGTACGAGTTCTAATCTAGCGATTTTAGGTTTCTCTGGTAATGTGGCATTAATCCAGCCGGTTTCACCTACGACTGTTCCGTCTTTGGCTATGACCTGGATATGTATACCTGAATGTACTTGTCCGTTATCGGCGATCCAATATTGAGGTAATTTTTTTTCTGTATATTTCATGACCTGGGATTATATAGTATTTAGTCAACTGACTCGTCACTGCTTGACATCGTCTAATCAATGTCGCACAATGTGAGTAGGCACTATGGTTTAACTCCCCTGCCCTAAGGAGTCTAACACCTCAAAACTATAGGATTGCCAAATATTCCACTATGGGGTGGGTAGTCGCACGACTATCGTGTGCGGTGGGTGTGTATGTGCAAAATAGACCGATATATCCTTCCCAATATTTATTCCTCTTACTTGGCAGCCTATACTCTATGAGTGCTAAGGGTAGTACTCCTACACTCCAGGCCTGCATTGATGAGTACCTCGAGTACCTCACAATCGAGCGGCAAGTGTCCCCTTTCACCATTCGCAATTACCGATTCTACCTTTTGAAGTTTAGCGCATGGCTAAATACATTTTATCCAGAGCTAGATATTGCTGATGTGACCTCTAAGATGCTTAAGACCTATCGCGTGTACCTCGCGCAGACCAAAGATAATAAAGGCGAGTATCTGGCACCCGTCACGCAGGGTTATTACGTGATCGCCCTACGATCGATGCTGCGTTACCTGCTGCGCCAGGACTACGAAGTGGTTTCGCCGGAGCGACTGGAGCTACCCAAGGGCAAGGAGCATTCACTTAAGTTCCTGGACTACTCACATGTGGAGTCGATGATTGAAAAGGCGGATATATCGACTATCCAAGGTCTGCGGGACCGGGTGCTGATGGAGACGTTGTTTTCGACAGGACTACGGGTTTCGGAGCTGGTCTCACTGAACAAGACCACGATCAACTTAGAATCGCGGGAGTTTGGGGTAATGGGAAAAGGTAAAAAGATCCGGGTGGTATTCCTCTCGGACCGGGCGGCCCAGTGGATTGATAAGTACTTGCGTGAGCGCGACGATCACTACCACCCCGTCTTTATCCGTCATAGCGGAGCCAAGCCGGAGATCGACGATCCCAAAGCCGGCGAGAAACTACGGCTCAATGTGCGCACCGTCCAGCGGATTATTGGGAAGTATGGACGTCTGGCGCACCTGCCATATTCGATTACACCGCACGTGATGAGGCATAGCTTTGCCACTGATCTGATTAGCCATGGTGCGGGGCTACGTGAGGTCCAGGAAATGCTAGGGCACAAGAATATTGCTACCACGCAGATCTATACCCACGTCACAAATCCTCAACTCAAAAGTGTGCACGAAAAATATCACTCGGTGGGAGAGGCTGAGTAGAGCGCGCCACGAGTGACGCCTAGTTTTTGGATCAGTCTAGCCTGCTGGAGCTTGAGTAAATCATAGCGAAGCGTACTACCCGGAGTCCCCATAAAATTCCTTTGTAAAAAGTCGAGACTGCAGGGAGAATGGTCGCGAATGGTGAGAAGAATCTCTAACCGTCTGGGCAATAATTTTGATTCGGCTTCGACCCGATCAAGTTTGGCTAAGAGTACTAATTTGCGAGAATCGTTCATTTAGCTTATCTTAGCAGATGTTATCAAATGTTGTCAGATATATGCAGAAGATTTCACGTATAATCGTGGTATGACACAGATCGCGGTCGGTCAGCAGCTATGGAATTACCAGGAAATAGGGAGTGGAAAAAGTACGCCGATTTTGATTTTGCATGGGTGGGGGCGTAACGGAAATGAATGGGTACGGATGGCGCGAGATCTCTCGCAAGGGAGTGGTCGTAAGGTGTATGTGATAGATCTGCCTGGGCTAGGCGGGTCGTCACTACCAAAGATTAAATCAATTTTTGACTATAGCCAATTGGTTGTAGACTTTTGCCACTACTTGGAAATAGCTAAAGTTATTGTGATCGGTCATTCGCTGGGTGGTCGGGTCGGAATAGTCCTTGGCTCTAGCTCCCCTGCGTTGGTTGAGAGGCTCATCTTGGTGGATCCGGCCGGGGTCAAACATACATCGATCAAACGAGGGCTGCTCAAGGCTATGGCTAAATTGTTTGCTTGGGTGCCCCGCTCAATCCGTAGCAAGATAGTGTTTGGTTTGATGGATGAAGACTACCGCAATACCCCTGCTCTACGCGAAATGTATCGCGCAGTGGTGGCTGCTGATTTGCGTAGCTACTTACCTAACATCCAAGCAGAGACGCTAGTCGTGTGGGGAGAAGTTGATCCCTTGTTGCCACTATCTTTGACGAAGGTTTACGCTAGCTTATTAAAGCACTCACGACTGCGGGTTGTTTGGGGAGCTGAACATGACCCGCACCTGACCCACTACGAGCAAACACTACGGATACTGCAGGAGGCCAGCGAATGAATCGAATAGCCAAGCTAGCCTTACTCCAGCTAGAACAGTACGACACCCAGAGATATTTGACTGGGAGAGGCCATATCGATTCGGCAGTGGACAAACGGATTCGTTGGACCAGTAGACTGAAATTGACACGACTCTTATCGTACCCACTGGGGATAGTGGGAGCGAACAGAATGATTGGGGGAGCGGTCAATGCCGCCGAGATGATTAGCTGGTATCGGACTAAAATGAGAATCGAAGAGTTGAAAAAGCATGGACTAAAAGTGATCGCGATAGCTGGGTCGTATGGCAAGACATCGGTCAAGAATTATGCGTATGACTTGCTCAGGACCAAGTATAGAGTCGTAGCGACACCTGAGAGTTATAACACTGTCTTTGGGATAGCCAAGTGTTTGGAGTACGAAGTGGATGTGACTACCCAAGTTTTTATTGTCGAAGTGGGCGCCTACCATATCGGGGATATTACTCACCTACTGCAAATGGTCCAGCCTGATATCGGCGTGCTGACTGGGATGGCTAGACAGCACCTAGAGCGCTTTGGTAGCTGGGAGAATATCCAAACAGCCAAGAGTGAGATTGCCGTGTATATGAGCAATGTACAGGGAAAACTGGTGGCGAACGGTAGTGACCAAGCGGTTGTTCAAAATGTGGAAAAGTTGGGCATTACCCCTACCTACTACAGAGGAAAAGACCGCAGAGAAATCAACTTGAACGGTGCTCGAGCCGTGGCACTAGCGATGGGAGTCAGCGAAGCGAAAATGAATCAAGCGAAGGTGCGGGAGTCTAAGAACAGATTTGAGATGACGAGTGAGCGCTACGGGATGAAGGTTATCGACGACAGCTTTAGTAGTAATGACCGCGGATTCATTGATGGGGTAGCCTACCTGGGGCAGCAGAAAAAGTACACGCGGATACTGGTAACTCCAGGACTAGTCGAGCTAGGAAATGAGAGTACTAAGATCCATGAGCAACTGGGTCAAGGGATACTAGGAAATGCTGACTATGTGATCTTGGTGGGGAGAAACGAGCGAACTAAGAGTTTGGAGCGCGGGATTGATCAGAAAGTTCCGGTTATCTATATCGAGAAAACGCTTGATTTTATGCAGACGGTAAAAGATTTGAAGTTGAAGAAAGAACCGCTGGTCCTACTGGAAAATGATGTGACGGAAAATTATTAGGATTTTAATTTTGCGCCGAGTTTGCCGCCGCTGGCGACATTCTCAAGAATTGGCGAGGCGAAGTCGGTCAGGATCTTTTTGACTTCTTCGTGTTTGGCAAGTGCGAGTTGGATGAGGTGGTCGAGCAATTTGGAGTAAGGATAACCAGACTTGTCCCACAGATAGAAACTGAGACTGCCCGGAATGGTGTTGATCTCAATACAATAGACCTCTTTACCTTTGACTAGAAAATCGAGGCGGACCAGACCGGAACAATCAAAGAGATTAAAGATCAACTTGCCTACCTCTTGGATTTTGTCGCTGAGAGCCTTGTCTATTTTGGCAGGGATCACCCTGTCGGTGCTAGCCATGCCTTCACTTTTGCCACTGGCCAAGTACTTGTCTTTGAAATCTAAGAATTCTGATCCTTCATGGAAAACCTCTTCACAAACTGAACACTCGAGATCGTATCCGGCATTGCCCATGATCGAGATGTTGATCTCGCGGGCACCCGTTACTCCCTCTTCGACCACAATGCGACTGTCCATGGCGGCAGCGAGGTCGATGGCGCGGATGAGTTCAACCTTTGTCTTAGTGCACGTGGTACCGATCGACGACCCTCCCCGGCTAGGTTTGACGAAGATGGGGTATTTGAGATGAGTTTCGATTTCTTTGACGAACGTCGCTTCTTTGGCATACCAATCGTTGCGGTAAAACCAGATATAGAGAGCTTGTTTAATATCCGCTCCGTCAAAGGCCGCCTTCATTGCCACCTTGTCCATCCCGATGGCCGCGCCCGTCAAGCCCGTCCCAACGAGGGGTACGCCGTAGAACTCGGCCAGGCCTTGAATCCAACCGCCCTCCCCTACCCCACCATGGAAGCAAGGGAAGATGACGTCAAAGGGTTTGCCTGATTTTTTGAATAAGGATAGAGTTATTGGCGTGAGGGACATGGAGGTCGGAGAGCTGGGGAGTGCGACGTGCTCGACTAGTTTTTCTAGGAGCGGCATATTTTGGTAGGTATCGATGGATTTGAGTTTGTCTCCACTAAAGAGTTCGCCAGTTTTACTCACGTATATAGGGATGATCTCGTACTGCTCTGGCATGGAGGCCATAGCCTGGACAGCGGTGATGATGGAGACTTCGTGTTCGGGACTCTTGCCGCCGTAGATAACTGCAATCCTCAGTTTAGTCATGTTGAGGTGATTGTAGCAGATCGGGCTTTACCTAGGCGATATTCGGTCAGCAAAATAACAAGCAAATAGAGTCCCAGTTTCACGCAAAAACTGCGAGTTAGGTAGGTCGGGTCGGTGGCGAGTAGTACCCCACTACCTACCGAGATAAAAGTAGATATCCGCATGAGACTTCTGATCTGCAAGGATGGCTTAAACCAAGCATAGAGACAGATCGAAAGAGTAAAAATAGCAGAGATGATGTGGATGTACAAGGTATAACTCATGCTTTGATTGTAGCGTGAGAGAGAATTTGTGCAATGTAGTCATTTTTGGAGGCGGTATAAAACTGGCGATGACCACTGGCTGACTTGAGCCATTGGTGTTTTTGTTTCTGGTAGTTGGCGGCTTCGTCGGGATGAGCGAGTAAGTAATCGCGGAAAGCGAGCATGTTCTGATATTCTGGACTGCCAATATAGGTGAGGTGGATGTGGACGTCGTTTTTCACGGTATCCCCTACCCTGCTCATGAAAATACGGCCGTTCTCCTCGGGATGCACGTGGGCGAAACCGAGTTCCACTAATTTCTCGCCATCCTGTGCTTTGGTTTTCCAGTCAGGAATCGCGATCATAATATCGATAATCCCTTTGCCGCCTAATCCTGGGATGGCGGTACTGCCGACATGGTGGATCTCGGCTTCGGGCAACAATTTTTCCAACACTCCCCTCGTCTCTTCAAAAAGCTGAGGTGCTGTCTCGTCGTAGTCATCAATGGAGATGGTCATGAAGCGATTTTAGCAGATGTAAGTAGTGTTACTATGTTTGCCCCTACGGGTCCTTCGTAAAACATGGTAACACTCTCAAAAACTCTAATTATTCGAATAATTAGAGTATTAGGTGAGAGAGAATCCCCAGGCGGAGTCGGAGTAGTTTGGTTCGGTGAGGAGTTGAGTAATTTCTTTATGGAGGTCGGCTACGTCGTCGGTCGTAAGATTTTGGTACTCGTCTTTGTGGCCAGAGATTATTGGCTCGCCGGCTTTTTGATATTTGGCGGTTTTGGCGCGACCATAGAGATGGTAATGGCACTCTTCTCGCCAGTTGCCATTGTCCTGATAGTTGATGCGGTGGAGTTCGATTCCAATGGATTGGTAGTACCGCTTCATCGCTTCGCCCACCAAGATAGTCAGTCGCATAAGTTCTTTGGCTTGGTCAGGAGTGAGTTGCTAGCGATCCTCGATCGTGACCTTGGGATTGATGACGATGTGTCCCCCATCGAGTCGGTCCACCTCATTCCTGGGGTGCGGCTCGACGATAAAATTGCTAGATTCAAAAATAGTGGTCATTAATTTTTTTAGACTTCCTCTTCCTCGGCGTCCTGGAGGGTGGTGACAGAAGTGACAACGTCGCCGGAGGCGGGCCGCATGAGGATGACACCCTGGGTAGAGCGGCCAAGGACCTTGATGTTTTTGAGTGGTAACTTGATGACCTGAGCGGCTTTGGTGGTGATTACGACCTGTTCATCGTCTTCGGTCACCATTCTCACTGAGGCAATATCGCCGGTCCTATCAGAGAGCTCGGCGACTTTGACACCCTGGCCTCCCCTCTTTTGCTCTGGGTACTCGCCTACATCGGTGCGTTTGCCGAGACCTTTTTCTGTAACGACCAGAATCTCGCGGAAGAATTTACGGCGGTTGGCATCTGGTTTGGGCGGGGTGATCTCGACAGTCTCCATGGCAATCACGGCGTCGCCCGATTTCAGGGTCATCCCCTTTACACCCATGGTGTCGCGACCAGTGGCGGTCACGTCGGTTTCTTTGAATTTGATGGATTTGCCACCTTTGGTCACGAGAATTAAATAGTTCTGACCGTGACTAATCTCGACTTTGATCAATTGGTCGTTGTCGCGTAGGGAGATGCCGATCTTGCCACTCTGGCGGATACTCTCGTACTCGGACAGCGGAGTCTTTTTGATCATACCGTTGCTAGTCGCCATGGTGATGAAGTGACCTTTGTCTTTGAGTAAGTCTTTGTTGACGGCGAGGACTGCCTGGACCATTTCGCCCTGCTCGATGTTTAAGAGATTGATGATAGCTTGACCCTTGGCGGTGCGGCTGCCCTCTGGCAACTCGAACACGCGCATGCTGTAGACCTTGCCGGTATTGGTAAAGAACAAGGCAAAGTCATGGGTATTGGCGACGGTCATGTGGAGGATCTCATCGGTATCTTTGGTGGTCATGCCCACGACGCCTTTGCCACCACGGCGCTGGGTACGGTAGGTGGAGAGCGGCATGCGTTTGACGTATCCGTCACGAGTGATCGCAACGAGATTGTCTTCGGCTGCGACCAAATCTTCTTCGCTAAACTCACCCAGTTTGCCTTTGATGACTTTGGTTTTGCGCGGGTCGCCGTAGACCTCTTTGAGTTCTTTGAGTTCCTTGGTGATGGTGGACAAGATAGCTTTGGGATCTTTGAGCAGTGCCAACAACTCATTGATGCGGACCATGAGGGCGTTGTATTCGTCTTCGATCTTTTTCCTCTCAAGTGCCGAGAGACGGCGCAGTTGCATGTCGAGGATGGCTACCGCTTGGATCTCGCTAAAGCCGAACTTTTTGATCAAACTGGCTTTGGCGTCTTCCGTGTCTTTGCTGGCACGGATGGTTTTAATCACTTCGTCTAGGTGATCGAGGGCGATTTTTAACCCTTCTAAAATATGGATGCGAGCCCTGTTTTCTTTGAGTTCAAACTGAGACCTTCTGACAATGACGGTCTGGCGGTGTTTGACGTAGTGGCCGAGAATCGTTTTGAGGTTCATCAGGTGAGGAGTGCCCTGCTCGTCGAGCGCGACCATGTTGGCGGGGAAAGAATTTTGTAGTTCTGTGTGTTTGTAGAGATTGTTCAAGACCGATTTTGGTTTGCTAGCTTTCTTTAGCTCGATCACGATACGCATACCCTCGCGGTCGGACTCATCGCGCAGGTCGGAGATACCATCGAGCTTTTTGTCTCTGACCAAGTCAGCAATACGCTGGATGAGTTTGGCTTTGTTCACCTGGTACGGGATCTCGGTCACCACAATCTGGAATTTGCCGGATTTGGTTTCTTCGATCTCGGCTACCGCTCTGGTCACGACCCGACCTTTACCGGTCGCATAAACTTCCCTGATGGCTTCGGCGTCGTAGATGACGCCACCGGTCGGAAAGTCGTGACCCTGGACGGACTCGAGGAGGTCATCCACGGTAGCTTCTGAGGTGAATTCGCCGGTTAGTTCTTTGTAGGGGCGAGATTCGATCCCAATATCATCTTTAATTTCAGTTTCACGGGGTGAGTCGCCCTTTTTGATGAGGGTGATGACAGCATCAATAATTTCGCCAATGTTGTGGGTCGGGATCTTGGTGGCCATACCGACGGCGATACCGTCCGAGCCCATGAGAAGCAAGTTGGGGAGACGAGCGGGCATGACAGTTGGCTCCTGGAAAGTACCGTCAAAGTTGTCGATCCAGTCGACGGTTTCTTTGTCCAGATCGGCGAGAATCTCTCCGGTGATCTTGGCGAGGCGGGCTTCAGTATAGCGCATGGCGGCTGGAGAGTCGCCGTCGACCGAGCCAAAGTTGCCCTGGCCGTCAACCAGCATATAGCGCATGGAGAAATCTTGGGCGAGACGAGCTAATGCGTCGTAAACGGCAGTGTCACCGTGGGGGTGGTACTTACCCAGGACCTCTCCAACGATACGGGCACATTTTTTGTATTTGGCCGGGGGCAAGAGCGCCAACTCTTTCATGCCAAAGAGAATACGGCGGTGGACCGGCTTTAAACCGTCACGAGCATCAGGCAAAGCGCGGGAAACGATAACTGACATGGCGTAATCGAGGTAGGACTTTTTCATTTCGTCTACCACACCCACGGTGGCGATCTTACCAAATTTGGTCTCTTCGATTTCCCAAGGCTTTTGGGCGCCCACGGTTAAGAACGAGGTCCTATCGGTTGCGACCACATCGAGAGATGATGACGTTTCTGCGGCTGATTCTTCTACTACCGTTTCGGTAGTCTCTGAAGTCTCAGCGGCGTCGTCGAGATCCAATGGTTTCAAAATGCTATCATCGGCCATTTATTTCTGTCCTCTTTTCATATCGGCTTCTAATACTTTCATCGCTTCAACTGGTCCAAGGAATGCGCCTGTTTTGACAAATTTGCCGGGCTCGAGATCTTTGTAGTGATCAAAGAAGTGTTTAATCTTGTCTTTGGTGTGCTGTGGAACTTGTTCGATGGTGGTCCAGTTGCCCATCAAAGGATCGACTTTTTTCACAGGTACTGCGATGAGTTTGGTGTCGACTCCTTCTTCGTCGGTCATTTCGAGCATGCCGATGAGCTGGGCTTTGACGCCAACACCTGGGACGAGGCGTTCGGAAGTGAGGAGAACGATATCGGTGGGGTCACCATCTTCCCCTTTGGACTCAAGGACAAAGCCGTAGTTGAAAGGAAACGCCATGGGGGTGTGGAGGATACGGTCGGCCATGAGCATGCCCGTTTCTTCGTCGCGCTCGTATTTGACGAAACTCCCTTCGGGAATTTCGATAAAGACTTTGATTTGCATATTTTGATTTTGATCTGTCATAGGTCTCCTTTTATGTTTATTTTATACGTCTAAAGTTGCTTGAGTAGCATTGACCTGGATGAACTTTTTCCTGGGTGGAACCTCGTCGCCCATGAGAATAGTAAAGATCTCGTCGGCTGCCGCGGCGTCATCGATACGGACCTTTTTTAACATGCGATGTTCGGGATTCATGGTGGTCATCCAGAGCTGTTCGGGGTTCATTTCTCCTAGACCCTTGTAGCGCTGGAGGGTGACTTTTTTGCCTTTGTTGGCATTGAGGATGGCGTCACGGTCGGCTTCGGTGTAGACATACTGCTCTTTTTTGTCGATTTCGATGCGGAACAAGGGAGGCATGGCGATATAGAGGTAGCCGCCTTCGATCACCTCTTTCATATGGCGATAGAAGAAAGTCAAAGCTAGTGTCGTGATGTGTTCGCCGTCGACGTCGGCATCGTTCATGAGGATCACGCGGTGGTAGCGGAGACGATCAGCGTTGTAGGTCTCGCCAATGCCAGTACCTAGGGCCACGATCAAGTTTTTGAGTTCTTCAAAGGCAATGATCTTGTCTAGGCGCGCGCGCTCGGTGTTTAAAATCTTGCCGCGCAGTGGGAAAATTGCCTGGAAACGACGGTCTCTCCCCTGCTTGGCACTTCCTCCGGCTGAGTCTCCCTCAACAATGTATATCTCGCAGAGCGCTGGATCTTTTTCTTGGCAATCAGCTAATTTGCCTGGCAAGGTTGTGCCTTCGAGGACGCCTTTGCGCACCACCGCGTCGCGAGCAGCGCGAGCTGCCATACGAGCACGGGCGGCGAGTTCGGCTTTTTCGAGCATTTTCTTGGCTTCGCCTGGGTGCTCTTCGAGGTAAGTTTCGAGCTGGGCTTTGACTACTGCATAGACAGCGGACTGTGCTTCCATGTTGTTGAGCTTGGATTTGGTTTGGCTTTCAAATTGAATTTCTGAAGAACTCATTTTGACAAAGACCACCGCGGTTAATCCCTCTTTTAAATCGTCACCAGAGAGTTCGATTTTGTTTTTACTGTCCCCCATTTTTTTGGTCATGTAATCTTTGATCACCTTGGTGAGGGCGGTGCGAAAACCTGTGAGGTGGGTACCGCCATCGTACGTACGGATGACGTTGGCGAAACTCAAGATATTTTCGGAGAAACTATCGTTGTACTGAAAGGCAACCTCGACCCCGATCTTGAGGGTCTCGACCGTTTCTGAACCGGTCATGTAGACGACATCGTGGAGGGCTTTTTTGTGGGTGTTTAAATGGGCAACCAAGGATTTGATACCGGACTCGAAGTAGAAACCGGTCGATTCACCAGAAGTTTCATCATTTAAATGGAAGTAGAGCTTGGGGACCAGGTACGCGCGCTCACGGACACGGGTTTTGATGCCGCGGTATTCGAACTCGATGGTTTTTTTGAAAATGCTTTTGTCGGGAATAAAACTGGTGTAGGTACCGGACTCGTCGGTGAGTAAGTGTTCGTGGCCGGGCACGAGAATTTTCTTGACTTGGTCCTCTTTCATAATCTTGACGGGATAGTCGGGAGCACCAATCTGGTAGGCTTGCATGTGATACTGCCCCTCCCGTTTGACTATCACGGACATGTGGGACGAGAGCGCATTCACCGCAGAGGCGCCCACGCCGTGTAGACCACCCGAGGCTTGGTAAGCAGTTTCTTCGAACTTGCCACCCGCATGGAGCTTGGTCATAGCGATCTCAAGGGCTGAGACACCCGAGGGATGCATGTCGGTCGGGATACCGCGGCCGTCGTCGGAGATCGTGGCATAACCATTGGCTCCGAGCGTGATATAGACGTTTTTGGCGTAGCCAGCGATGGCCTCGTCAACGGAGTTATCGGTAATTTCTTTGAGGAGCTCTTGGATGCCACGCTCATCGGTTGAACCGATGTACATCCCAGGCCTTTTCCTGACTGGCTCGAGCCCTTCAAGGACTTTAATATCGGAGGCATTGTAGGACTGTTTAACTGGCATAAGGACTCATTGTAGCAGTGTCAAACAGGGCAGTCTAGCTAGTCGAGTGGGTGTGAGGTAGTAAGAGATAGAAGTTTTGGGTGACTAGGCCGACGCTACAGTTGGCGAGGAGCTCTGTGTGGGCATTTAGAGCCAATTTGGCGATTTTGGCTAGGGTGATAGCTGCGGTTGGGGTGACGGATGGCTCTTGTAATTTGGCGCGGAGAGCTGATTCTATTTGACTCATCCAGAGGATTGACTCTGAGCGATCTCTTTTGACAATGGCACTTAGTCGATCTCCCGGAGAGAGGGACATAATCTCTTTGAGCGATGAGAGAGGAGATGGGAGCGAGGAGGTAGTACTAGGAAGCATAATGGTCTGGCAGCGAGAGCGAATGGTGGGGAGGAGTGAGGTGGCGGAACTACTGGTTAGGTAGAAGGTTGTGGAGGCGGGGGGCTCTTCGAGCATTTTAAGCAGTGCGTTTTGGGCGGGCACGGTCAGGAGATTGGCTTCTTCAATCCAGACCATCCGAGGGAGGCGAGCGGTGATGCTGAGTGGAGCATTTAGCTCTTGGACTTGTTTGATAGTCAGACTGGTTTTTTCGGCTACGAGGTGGATAAGCTCGGTTTCAGGTGACACTAAGTCTTGGATATAGCTCGTGCGTGACTCAAGATCGCCGCCGCTAATAATAAATGAGTGCATAGGCATAGTATATGCTACTATTAATTCATGCAGGATCTTGCCCTCATCCTCAAAAAGGATGGTCTGTTGTCGGACTCGGACTTCGCCCGTCTCCAGCAGGAGAGTTACACCACCGGAAAAAGCATGGATGAAATCGTGGAAAAATCGGGGGTGGTTGACGCCGTTTCCATCATCAAAGCCAAAGCCAAGTTTTACAATGTGCCTTTTGTGGCGCTGTCAGACTTAGCCTCCTCCCCTGAAGCGCTCGCCAAGATCCCCGAATCGGTGGCTGAGCACTACATGGCCCTCCCCTTTGAGTTTGATACCAAGTCCAAGCTATTGTCAGTGGCCATGGCTAATCCGCTCGATTTGCAATCGATTGCTTTCCTTGAAGCTAAATCCAGTACCAAGGTTAAGCCGTTTATGGCGATGGCTGAGGAGCTGACCGCGGAAATCCCCAGACGCTACTCCCAAGGTCTCTCGGCAGAAGTATCTCAAGTACTGAAAGAGTCGGTTGATTACGAAGCCAGCCGTAAAGTGTTTGATGTCGAGAAAATCGGTGACGTGATCCGTGAGGCGCCCATTGCCAAAATTGTGGCCACGGTGCTCGAATTTGCGGTGAAGGCCAGAGCCTCGGATGTCCATATTGAGCCCTTGGAGAGTCACACCCGGGTACGGTATCGTATTGATGGTATCCTCCAGGAAAAGTTGGTTTTGCCGCGTAAAGTGCACGAAGCGGTGGTCTCGCGCATCAAGATTTTGGCTGAGCTCAAGATTGACGAGCGCAGAATACCTCAGGACGGACGCTTTACGTTCCGCGCGGAAGATCAAGAAGTAGATTTGCGTGTATCATCCCTACCCACAGTCGATGGTGAAAAGATCGTGATGAGACTCCTGCGTAAAACTACCAACGTGCCGTCTCTAGGAGAACTAGGACTGCGAGGGATGGCACTGAAAATCATCGAAGAGTCGATCAAGGTACCACACGGCATTGTGCTGATTACCGGGCCGACAGGATCGGGTAAAACAACCACACTGTACTCGGTCCTCCATATCCTCAATACTGCCCGGGTCAACATTGTGACCCTCGAAGACCCGGTTGAGTACCAGATCGACGGTGTCAATCAAGTCCAGATCAACGTCAAAGCCGGACTCACCTTTGCCACTGGTCTGAGATCATTCCTGCGGCAAGACCCCAACGTGATCATGGTGGGAGAAATCCGTGATAACGAAACGGCAGACTTGGCGATCCAAGCCTCGCTGACTGGTCACCTCGTTTTCTCCACGCTCCACACTAATTCTTCGGCTGGTGCATTGCCACGTCTCTTAGATATGCAGGCTGAGCCGTTCCTCCTCGCCTCCTCGATGACCTGCGTGGTGGCTCAGCGGGTACTGCGTAAGATTTGTGATAACTGCACGGAGAAATATGCCCCGACCCCGCAAGCGATCGAGGAAATGAAAAAAGTGCTTGGACCACTGTATGACTCGTATGTGAGTCAGCTGGAGGGCAAACCGGTGATGCTCACACGGGGTCGAAAGTGTGAGAAGTGCGGAGATACCGGGTATCGCGGACGGGTGGCTATTTTTGAAGTACTTAAAGTTACCGAAAAAATTGGTAAACTAATACTAGAGCGTGCGCCGGCTATCCAAATAGAGCAAGCGGCAGTCCTCGACGGGATGGTGCTGATGGAGCAAGATGGCTACCTCAAAGCACTCGAGGGAGTTACGACGTTAGAAGAAGTTATTAGAGTCGCAAAAACGTAAGGAGTACTACTATGGATATTAAAAAAATCTTAGAACTGTGTGTCCAATATACGGCGTCGGATGTCCACGTGATGGTCGGGGTACCCCCTATGTTGCGGCTTCACGGCAAATTGCTCGTGGTACCAGAAACGACCGCTATTACCCCGTCCCAAATCGAAGAGATGATCCTCCCTCTGCTCAACGAGCAGCAGCGGGAACTGGTCAAAGTCGATCGCGAGCTGGACTTCTCCTATATGCTACCTGGGGGCGCACGTTTCCGCGTCAATGTGTACTACGAAAAAGGCAATATGGCGGCGGCCCTGCGCTATATCCCCGTCGAGATCCGGACCCTTGAGCAGCTGCATTTGCCCCCGATCATCGGTCAGCTCACGCAGCTCAAACAAGGACTGGTGCTGGTGACTGGACCGACGGGTCATGGTAAATCGACCACGCTCGCGGCCATGATGAAGCGCATCAACCAGGAGCGTAGCGAGCACATTGTCACTATTGAAGACCCGGTCGAATACGTCCATGCCCCGGCTAAGTCGATCATCTCGCAAAGGGAGCTCCACTCCGATACCCACTCATGGGGAGTGGCGCTCAAATCGGTGCTGCGTGAAGATCCCAACGTGGTGTTGATCGGAGAAATGCGCGACTACGAGACGATCGAGGCAGCGCTGACGATCGCTGAGACTGGTCACTTAGTTTTGGCTACGCTCCATACTAACTCGGCTGCACAGACAATTGACCGTATCGTGGACGTGTTTCCCGAAAAAGAGCAGCAGCAAATCCGGGGTCAACTGTCGCTCTCGCTTGAAGCGGTAATCGCCCAGCGACTGATCCCGTCGGAAGACGGGGCGCGCGTCGCCATTGCCGAAATCTTGATTGCAACCCCAGCAGTACGATCACTCATCCGCGATGGTAAGACGCATATGTTGACCAACGTGATGCAGACATCTACCGATGTGGGGATGCGTACCCTCGATACGGCACTGGCCGAGGCGTATAAAGTCGGCAAAATCAGCCTAGGAACTGCGCGCGAATATGCACTCAACACCGAAGAACTTAATCGACTAGTGGGCAATAGCAGCTAATATGCAACGATTTAGATTTAAAGCTAGAACAGAAGACGGGATCCTCCGCAAAGGAGTGGTTGAGGCGCAAAGTGAAAACTCGGCGGTGCAGGTGCTGCGCGACCAGAAAATGATTATCGTCGAGCTGCACGAACTGGGGACGAGCAAATCGATATTTGGGGTGGGACAGCGAGTCAAATTTGAAGATGTGGTTAATTTTACCCGCCAACTCTCCACCATGATCGGGGCGGGACTGCCCCTGACCGACGCCCTCGCTATCCTCCAGGTGCAGGTGTCACCGGCTTTGCAGAGTAAAGTAGCTGATGTACTGCGATCGATTGAGGGAGGCTCGACGTTTGCCGACGCCCTCACCCACCACACCGAGACATTCTCCCGGGTCTATATTGCTTTGGTACGTGCGGGGGAGGCGGCTGGTGTGCTTGATACGATCTTGATCCGCCTGGCTGATACCCTAGAGAAACAGCGCGAGTTCCGGGAGAAAACCAAGGGGGCGATGATCTATCCAGTGATCGTGGTCATTGGGATGCTCCTTGTCTCCACCGTGATGATGATCTTTGTGCTGCCCAAACTGACCGTGATGTATAAAGACTTTAATGTTGAGCTGCCTTTTGTGACCCAGTTGCTCATTAACACCTCAACTTTTATGACCAAGTTCTGGTACCTCATGGCCATGATGATCGTGGCGGGGGTCTACCTATTTAAGCAGTGGCGCAAGACCAAAGTCGGAGCCTATCAATACGACGTGATTGTGCTCAAATTACCGATTTTTGGCAAAATCAAAGCCATGGTGCTGATGGCCGAGTTTAGTCGGACGCTGGCCCTCTTGGCCTCGGCTGGTGTGTCGCTCGTGGAATCGCTCGGGATTGTGCAAGAAGTGGCCGACAGCGAAGTGATGCGTAGGGCCCTGGGTGAAGTGGCGAAAGATGTGGAGAAAGGCAATCCCCTCGCTACCTCGCTGGCTAAGCACCCGGTATTCCCCATGATTGTCTCGCAGATGACTTCGGTGGGAGAACAAACGGGTAAGCTGGATGAGATATTAAACCGTGTGGCAGGCTACTTTGAGAATGAATCCGAGCACGCGATCAAAAATCTCTCGACCGCGATGGAGCCGATCATCATGGTAGTACTCGGGCTAGGCGTCGGGTTTTTGATTGTGGCGATCGTGGTCCCAATTTACAACTTGACGAGCGCATTCTAGTGTGGGCATAATGGATGTACTAACTAGGAGGCTACATATGTTTACGACACTGAAAGCAATACAAAAATTTGGTTTTACCATGATCGAGCTACTCATCGTGATTGCGGTCTTGGGTATTTTGGCGGTGGCCGTGCTCGCCTCGATCAATCCTATTGAGCAGATCAACCGTGGCCGTGATACGGGCTCTCGCTCTGATTCTGAACAGCTCATCTCCGCTATTGATCGTTACTACGCAGCCAAGGGCTACTACCCATGGATGACAAACGGTGTGAGTCTCAATACCCCAACCGACCCATCGGGCAACCCTTCGACAGGAACGCTCTTGCTCTTAAACTCGTCTGCAGTGACGGTGGGCGCTGATGCACTCGATATGCTAACTCTGCTCTCAAGCGGTGGTGCGGCTGAAGTGAAGTCATCGTTTACTGCTCGTTTGGTAGATCCCAATGCACCCAACTTTTTGTCGATCTATAACTCCGGAGTATCGGGTGAGAGTACCTACGTCTGCTTTATCCCCAAATCCAGCTCGTTCCGCGAAGAAGCGTGGAATAGGTGTTCCAATGATGCACATGATGACCTAGACCCTTCGCTGCCCGTGGACTTCCCCACCGACGCTTGTCCCAACGCTGGGACGTGTGCAACCGCAGCGAGCTCGGATCTCGCGACCGGTTGTTACATCTGTCTACCATGATTTAGTAGAGAGAAGATAGATTCTAGATTCTAGGTTAGAATAGATTTATGTGGTATTTTTTGCTGACATTTTTTTTGGGTGCTTCGGTGGGTAGTTTTGTGAACGTCCTGATTGACCGGACGATACTGGGACAAGACTGGGTATCAGGCAGATCGCACTGCGACAAATGCAAAAAGACCCTGGCCTGGTATGACATGATCCCCATCCTGAGCTTTGTACTCTACCGGGGCCGAGCGCGCTGCTGCAAAGCTCCCCTCCCCTACCGCTACCCTATCGTTGAAGCGGTGGTTGGATGTTTGTTTGTGTGGTGGCTGGTGGTAGGATTTGCCTTTTTCCGCCTGGTTAGTACACCCCTCACGGCTATCCAACCACTATTCTGGCTGGTAACGGGGATTATTTTGCTCATTTTAGCGGTGGCCGACTTTTATTACGGAGTAGTCCTGATGCGGGTCTTGTGGGTCGGAAGCATCATGGCAGTACTCTATCGAGCAGTTCTCTGGTACTTTGGGGTGTTTCAGTTCTATGACTTGGTTGGCTCGCTGATCGTGGCTGCCAGTTTTTACGTGCTCTTCTGGCTGCTGTATAAAGCAACAAGGGGTCGTGGGATGGCTGATGGAGATATGTATGTTGCTATGTACATGGGGTTGCTCCTAGGATGGCCGAGAGGTATGGTGGCACT
>CAYILS010000003.1:18555-20079 GCA_964364325.1 uncultured Pseudomonadales bacterium | reverse complement strand
CATTTGTTTTATCACTTGGTCAAAGGGTAGCTCGCTGTTTTCCTTGACCCAGGACTTACTGATTTTTATGAGCTGGGGTACGGTAACCCCGTAATGCTTCATCGGACTTTTGAGATATTTTTTCTCTCCCTTGGCACGCTTGGGGTCGGCGAGTTTTTGGAGTTCGGTGCGGATGTTCATCATACTTTTTTATCAACTATTACTCCGCCAATAATCTCATGTGAAAAGACAGGCATGCCATTTTTCTTAATTTCTTCATAACCAGAGAAAGAAAGTACATCCCCACGCTGTTGATAACTGTATTCAAATAGTCCATCTTTAAAGTAGTCTGGTCCGCGAAATGATTGTTTATCTTTAGGCTTAGCCAACATGGCTTTTTTGAGAAAATCAAAAGTTTCACCGGCCTTTACCTCCATTCCTTTGGCCATACCGCCACAGTAGTTAGAGACCCAAACAACTTGGTTTTGATAACGGACAACTTCTGAGCCGCTCGAGCGATAGAAGCCAGTGTAGCTGTCACGGTAACCCCAATCACCCTGTTTGAAAACCATTTCTAGAAATCCTGGTCGCTCCACTACTTTTTCGTAGGATCCGCCCCCTGCGTAGGTTGCGAAAGTGGCACGGTAAATGAAGTTATATAACTCATCATTAGTAAAAGTCATAGATCTCCTTTTCAACTGGTGAGTTCGATTATATGTCCGTCTGGGTCAGCGAGGTAAGCGACGGTTTGGCCCCAGCTGGTAACTTTGGGACCTTCAAATATTTTGACCCCTTTGTCAGTTAACTCTTTACACGTTTTACCCACATCATCTACTTGCAGGGCGATGACTGCCCCACCGGCCGGCTTCATGTGCTTTGCTTCGAACATGGCCGTCGCGTACTTTTTCTCAAAAAGCGCGAGTGGTGTGTCGCCGAGTTTGAAGTCGACGAAACCAGTGTCACTTGAATTAAGCATCATTCCCAACTTTTGTTCGTAAAAGTCGCGTGAGATTTGTAGATCTTTGACCAATAGACAGATAGCAAACAACTTATTAATCATGTCTCTCTTCTGCGTTAATTATTTGATCTGCTTTGTCTGCCAAAACTTGCAGAGGGTCGATATCCATTTTTATGCAAAACATCCATGTGGCAAGTAAAACATCTGCCACCTCGCCTTGTACCCATTTATAAGTATCATCTTCACCTGGCTTAAGTATTTTTAGTCCCAAATGAGCAAGTGCAGCGTCGCCTACCTCCCCCGCTTCTGCATTTATTTTTAGCGCTCGACCAATAATATGCATTTCATCACTTACTGCTTTAGGGAATCGGGCTAAGAAAATTTCATTTACTTGTAACATTTTCGCTTCTAGTTTTTGAATATTGACCATATTTTTATCCTTTCATGTATTTTTTGCCTTTAATTTTGTCGGGGAGGTAGGAGCCCTGATCGTATTTATCATAGCCTTTGCCATAGTCCAAGCTCTTCATTAGTTTGGTGGGGGCATTGCGGATTTTGAGGGGGATGGGGAGGTTGCCGTGCAGCTT
>CAYILS010000003.1:0-18545 GCA_964364325.1 uncultured Pseudomonadales bacterium | reverse complement strand
CCCCCGCCCCCACCCCCAACCCCCCCACACCCCCCCCCCCGCCACCCCCCCCCCCCCCCCGGCCGGGGAGGTTGCCGTGCAGCTTGACGTCTTCCATGGCTGCAAAGAACGCGTCGTTGGCCGCTCGAGATTTTTGGCATCCACACAAGTAAGCCACGCCGTGGGCGAGATTGAGCTGGCACTCCGGGTAGCCAGTCGTCTCGCAGGCACGGAAAACTGCATTGGCGACCACGAGCGCGGTGGGTACAGCCACCCCAATATCTTCGGAGGCAAAGATCACCATCCGCCGGGCAATGAAGAGCGGATCCTCCCCAGCTGCGACCATGCGGGCGAGGTAGTACATGGCCGCGTCGACTTGGCTGGCGCGCATACTTTTGATAAAGGCTGAGATCGTATCGTAGTGTTCGTCTCCAGCCTGGTCGTATCGTAAGTAGGGTGACTGTAGCGTGGTCTGTAGGTTAGCCAAGGTGATTTTTTTGTACAAACTAGCGGTAGTTTCGACGATGTTGAGTGCTTTGCGCGCGTCACCATTGGCAAAGGTGGCAAGGAAGGCGGCGGCATCCTTGTCCACTTTGACTTTGAGTGTTTTGGCCGCCAGCGCGATGATGGTTTTGAGATCATCTTCTGTCAGCCCTTTGAGGACATAGACGTGGCAGCGCGACTGGAGCGGGCCGATGACCTCGAAGCTCGGATTCTCTGTCGTGGCACCAATCAGGGTGAGTACTCCATTCTCGACGTAGGGCAACAAATAGTCTTGCTGCGCTTTGTTGAAACGGTGGATTTCGTCCAGGAAAAGAATGGTGGGGCGAGTAGGATCTGCCGCTTCGACGAGTTTTTTGATATCGTCTTTTTTGGCAGAGACGGCAGAGAGATAGTGGAAGTCCGCCCCGACCGAGCTGGCGATGATCTTGGCTAGCGTGGTTTTGCCACACCCTGGCGGACCCCAAAAAATCATGGAATGGACCTGGCCATTTGCTATCGCAGTGCGCAGCGGCGCCCCTTCCCCCACGAGGTGAGCTTGCCCGATATAGGTATCAAGGGAAGTGGGACGTAAAAGATCGGCCAGCGGCTGCATACCATTATCTTCGTCTATGTTTCGGGTGAAGTCAAGTGGTTTGGCCGGATACCACACTATCGTGGGCGATGCCCAGTTTCTTTTTGGCCCAGTAGACGCTCGAGCGGTAGAGCGAGGCAAACGTGCCGGCGTCTGACCAGAACCCATCAAGCGGTGCCCATTGTAGCGTCCCCTCTTTGATATAAGCATTGTTCAAATCAGTCACTTCCAGCTCGCCCCGTCCAGAAGGCTTGAGCGATCTGATTTTGTCAAAGACCGTGTTGTCGTAGAGATAGAGCCCAGTGACGGCCATGTTGGAGGGAGGGTTGTCTGGTTTCTCCAAGATTTCGTCGATGAGCTGAGGGTTATCTGTATTAAAGCGGGGGATGCCAAAACGCTTGGGGTCGACCACTTCTTTGAGAAAAACCTTGGCGCCTCCGGTAAAGCTCTTGACCGCTCCATTGATATCGGCGTCGGTGGTGTTGTCTCCGAGGATCACGGCAATCGAGCCCCCATCGGCAAAGTCTTCGGCGTATTTGAGCGCGTCCGAGATGCCGGCACTGCCACCCTCTTGGTAGGCGTATTCGACGTGGGTGAGGCCGATTTCTTTGCCATTTTTGATCACACCCATAAAGTCACCGGCGTGAGACTCGCCCGTCACAATCAACACTTCGGTGATACCTGCATTGATCAGCGTCTGGATGGGATAGTAGATCATGGGCTGATCGTAGATGGGCAGCAGATGTTTGTTGGTCGCGTAGGTCAGTGGATAGAGTCTCGTCCCTTTGCCCCCAGCTAAAATGACACCTTTCATAGATACCTCCGTTTATACGAGCAATGTGCTAATAATGGCTACCACGAGGATAGCGACCAGCAGGTATTCTAGCATAATCCGGGCGTGCAAACTCCCCGCGCGAACATGGTGGAAGACGCCCCACACTATATAGATAGTCGCAAACACACCAGTCCCCAGCAAGATAAAGCGCGAATTGGTTTGGTAGCGGAAAATGAAGGCCACGTAGAGGGCAGAGACGAGCGCTAGGATACCATAGTCGATTTTGTTAAATGTCATAGCTCCCCTACAAGATCTTCCCGGCGTTGACGATGGTCGTAGCCAGGAGGATAAAATTGATGAATAAAATGTGCGCCCAGTTGTTGCCGACGCGACGGCTTAATTTTTGCGACTCGGCGAGGAAGAAGTCGAGGATGAGCGCCAGGATAAAGAGCGCGGTCGTGCCCAAGTTAAAGGCACGGGCGAGGTTGAATCCATTGAGTGGTGGCTGGCTAGTGATCTCTTCTCCCCTGACCTGTGCCACCTGGATGGGTTCAGGTAGCGCCGAAGCAACGGGCTCTGTGGATGCAACTGCTTTGGGAGCGACAGTTGGGGTGGGAGCGGCGGCGGTAGCTGGCTTGACTTCGGCTACGGCGGGGATAGCACCGGCGCTGGGTGCCCCAAAGAGCTGGACAACCAAGACCGTCTCCTGCCCTTGAATGGTGCCTGGCACCACCGCAATCCCGATCTCACTATATTTAGTGTTGACGATATTGTCTTTGTGGGTGGGAGAGGCCATCCAGGCATTCATCATGCGACCCGTATCGCCAAAATCCTTGGCGAGATTTTCTCCGGCAAAGACGTAGGTGTAGCCCGCGTCTTTGAACCAAGTCCAGGGAGACTTACCGGATGGTGAGTTGTGTGCCCAGTAGTTTTCGCTGAGCATATTGGCGGCTTTGCGTCTGGCGGCATCAGCGAGCTTTTCGTTGTAACTGAGTGGCTTGAGACCCGCGCCAATGCGCGTTTCGTTGGTGGCTCTGACCACCTCATCTATCGTGATCGAGGAGGTAAAGCCCAGGATGTGGAGCGCGGGGTTGTCGAGCAACCTCACGAATAGGTTACCGGTTACGACGATGCCGATGAGGGCGAAGATGCCAGAGTTGTGGAGCAGCTTGGCGCGGAAATTGTTGGTGTGATGGGGCGTAAAAAAGTGACGGAGTTTGTGACCGATAGACATGCCTCTATTATGGTCACAATTAGCGCAAGAAGTCTAGATAGACCCCAATGGCGAGGGCGAGGATGGAGGTCACAAAAATGACGATGTAGTTCCACTTTTCTTTGGTGGATAAGAGTGTCGTGAGGATATACTCATTGGCCTCGATTTGCTCTTTGGACAAATTGGTTTTAGCGAC
Source organism: uncultured Pseudomonadales bacterium (assembly GCA_964364325.1). Taxonomy (GTDB): domain Bacteria; phylum Patescibacteriota; class Microgenomatia; order UBA1400; family UBA12108; genus CAJAUT01. The sequence continues at coordinate 15,307 of CAYILS010000003.1, read as the reverse complement.
TGAAGCGATGAGGTCGTGGTCTTTGATCAGCTGGACCCTTTTTTCTGAGACGATATAGCGGTGCCAAAAGTAGAGGATAAATCCAGTGGTGCCGATGTACCACGCGACCAGCGAAATCTTGGGGCTGTAGTGGTTGAGCACGACGATGGCACGGTAGCAGATCGTGGCGACGATACCAAACCAAAAGAAGAGATTGCGGACCCATGCGGGTGAGGCGTGGACTGACTGAATCATGGCTCCAGTATAGCAGTCACGACCAGTCGCTTACTATCGAGGAAGCCCGTACAGGTATAGAGGGTGAGGCGATGGTCGGGAGTGTTGCCATAGATATGGGACTCGTCCGGGGTGACCACGCTAATAAAGTGGATGCGGTAGTTGGCGACGCTACCGTCGCTCAACTCAACGGAGATAGTGTCCCCGGTTTGCACGCGGTCGAGGCCAGCGAGGAGTCCCGCCCAGTTGTGGCCATACATGACGCTATTGCCGATCTTACCCGGGAGCGGAGAAGTAGCGAGGTGGGATACCCCCTCTTTGGTGATGGCCCAGGTACCATCTTGGATAGGCGCGCTAATGATAGGTAAGTTGAGACCAATGCTGTCGATACTTAAGCGGATGGGAGTCACCACCTCTGAGTCGCTAGGCGCGGCAAATACCAGCTGACGCGGTGACTCGCGCTCCCACACCAAAAAACAACCAAATCCGATGAAAAAGAGGCCGAGGCCCAGGATAACTGTGTCAAAATAGGGTTTCATGGTTTACTTTTAACTATTGTGGCGAATACGGCGAATGCCAATATATAGGAGTACTCCACCTAAGAGGAAGGATGTATAAACCAGGACACTGTCGCCGGTGGCGGCTAGACCCAGGACTTCTCCCCCGCCCGTGCCATTGCCCAGGACTGCAGATGACCCACCGACGGAACTGCCGGGAAGGCAGCTATAGGCAGTGTTTTTGGCGACGTACGGATCAGCGGACAGACCCCAGAGGTTGCCTGCTGGGACATAGATCCAGCCCTCGGACTTTAAAACATTGATATCGTTTTCGGATAGGAAATTGGCTTTCCACCAATTGGTCTGGATCCCCTGTCCGTCAGCCGAACAGAAGCACTGGGTCAGGGTATTGTCCGTTAGGGTATAGACTGTATCTTTGCCGGTGTAGGTAGCGCCAGATCCCACTATGCCATGGGTGCCCTCGGAGTAAGAAACCTTGGTGGTACCCTGAGGATTGGCACAGGAAGGGAAGGTCGGGGTAGCGACCGCAAACGCTGGCCTCACAAATAATTGAGTGACGAAAGAAAAAATGGTTAGTAACCAGACAATATTTTTTATAGGGCTGAATATTAGCATTTTTAGGGAAGAAAATCAAGTCTATAGGATATTTAGTGGTGGGATTAGGGAGTAATTTTGCGGGTGTAATACGAAGTTAGGATCTCGACTGCCTTCCTACTTTCGCCATTTTTATTCCAGAGCTGAGTCGATCCCCCCACGTTAACCCAGTAGTTAAGACCGTTAACTGACTTGTTGGCAATTAAGAGATCGAGGGTATCTCGCAACCAATCGGCTTGTTCGTCTTCGCTCATTTTGCCATTGAGATCAGGGATGGGGGCACCAAACTCGCCTAAGTAGATCTGGCCACCGGATTTTTCTTTGATTGTTTGAATATCTCTAATCATCCGGTCTATCGAACCTACGTAGTGATCAATTGCGACAATCCCCCCTACTGCCGCGGTGGTCTCTTTGTCCATGACTGCCATGGCTACATCATAATTCATGGAGTGGTAGCCGACCTCGGCATTTTTGCCTATTTGGGCAAAAGCATCCCGACCCACGCGGGTAGAGTCGATCAGGAATTGGCGGTGACCTACAATGTCCCCGGTCATGCGCGGGTCGCCTGGTCCCCCATTTTCGCATTCGGGACAAGGGGTAAAGATATCACCAGCTTCGAAAAGGTTGGGATTGTTTGTAATAAACTTTGTTGTCAAATCGAGGTGTTCTGAGCGAGTAATGCGGGCGTGATCAAACCATTTTTCCCAGCCGGAAAAGTTGCCGCGGAACCAGACTTTGAGGTGGTACTTGCGGGCAGATTGAACCCAACGAGTGAGGAAGGGAATAAATTCTTCGTCGTAGGGAGTAGCGATGGCGATATGACTAGCCCCGGTGCTCGCGATATTTTGGACTTGGAGATCGATGACAGGGTCAAAACTCAGATCGTTGATCTTCTCTCTGGCAATATCCCGACTATATTTCATGGTGTCGATACTACGGATGGACCAGAGCGGACGGGGCGGGGCAAGCGGAGAGATTAACTCCTCAAAAATGAGACCTTTATAGATGAGGAAGATGCCAACCACTAAGAGAATGAGGGCAAGATAAAAGCGTTTGAACATGCAATCATTATACATGCTGGCAAATTATAGCCCTGGTTGTTATCTCGTCAAGCGTCCTTAGTACCGAAATTTTTAGTATAAACGTGAAAATATGGTTATTTTTGATATGTTTTCACGATTATGTTGACAAAACAGTGAAAATTACTATAATTAGAAGCATGACAAAGCTACTGAGTGTTTATAAAAAAATATACTCGTTACGCCAGAGGTATTTCGAGACATGCGGAGGAAAGGAAACTTTAATTGAGTTGATTAACGAAACAGAGGTGGCTGAGCAGGTCTATAACTCGAATGCGATAGAAAATAGCACCCTAACTTTAGAAGAAACTGAAAAAATTCTTTTACAAATTGACTTGGATAGGTACATTACTGAAAGAGAAATTTTTGAAGCAAAAAACTTAGCAAGAGTCGTGACTTACATAGACAAAAGAGCAAAACAACAAGAGCTTACACTTGAGGTTATTTTGACACTACATAAAATGCTGATTGCTAACATAAGAGATGAAGTGGCTGGCAGATTTCGTAACGAAAAAGAATATGTGAGAGTAGGACACCATATCACCCCGTCGCCAGAAGAGGTGGTTGAGAGACTCACTAGTATGTTGGTGGTTTACAACTCCAGTTCTCACGAAAATATAATTCGGAGGATAGCGAAGCTACACCTAACATTTGAAAATATCCATCCTTTTGTAGACGGAAACGGTCGTATCGGGCGAGTACTCAACAATTACTTATTGATTCGCGAAGGCTTTGTGCCAATCAACATTAAGTTTATTGATCGTAAAAACTATTATGAAGCGTTTAAAGAATTTGACGCAAATGGCGCTACCACTATTATGGAGAATATGGTGGGTAGAGCCCTGACTAGTAGCTATCATAAGCGACTCGCTTATTTGGAAGGCAAAAGAATAATCACTCTACTCGAATACGCTAAATCAAATAAACTCTCGCACCCGAATTTGATAAACAAAGCATCTCGCCAAACAATAGAGGCGTTCTTGGAGAAGAATGTATGGAAAATTGGGATTGATGCCTGAGCTTTATTTATTATTTAGAATAACGGCCTCGGTTTGGAGGCGGTCAAAAAACTCGGGTTTGAGCTCGTAAACTGAGGCAAAGGGGTAGGTCGCAACGAGATCGTAGTTGTCGAATCCCGGGACGCGCGAGACGGCGTGCCAGGCCAGATCTCCATCATCGTAGGTGCGCATCACGATCCAGCGGGCCCAGTGGTCGGGAGTCGTGGTAGCACTTTCCCAGTATTTGCCCGTCCCCTCGTGGATGAACTTTTTCATGGGGAGCCAGGAGGAGAAAATAATCGCATCGTGGCTGGCGGCAGAAATCAAAATAAATCCAGGCTGATCTTTGGCGTGAGCATTGAGATATCCCGATACTTCGGAGACGTTCTTTTGACTACTACCAACGCGGGCGTCATCGATGCTAACTGAGTCGTGGTTGGCAAAAGCAAAAAACAGAACAAAGATAAGGGTACCGATTAATAGGGGGCGGAAAACTCGGGCACGATCTACGAGGTAGCCAATCATGATGGCGATAGTGGGTGCGAGCATGACACCGTAGCGAACATTGAACCAAGTATCGCCGGAGATCCCCTGCACATAAACGACAGAAAACCCGAGATACAGGGCGATAACATTGAATAACAATGGCGTCCAAAGAGCCAAGCTGGACCATCTGACTTCACGACTGAGTATTTTGTCTTTGAGCAAGACGAAGAAGGCTATTAAGGCCAGGATGGCTGGATAAGTATAGCTATTGTAAAGTAGAGCATAGAGGTACACTTTGGAGGAAAGGAGGAGGTTGTGCTTGGTGGGGAGGGAGCCGGAGGCTTCCATGACTAGCTGCTGAGCATGAGCCGAAAATTCGCCCAGCATGAAATAGAGAGGGTCTTTGAAGATGAGGAGATTCCAGATGACCCACCCAACTACTCCCAAAACGGCGAGGGTCGAGAAGAGGATAGTGACCCCCTCGGTGCGGACAAATCGCGCGCGAAGGGTGGGGAGGAGCTTGCCACTAACCCAAGTATGGCGGATGACTAGTAGGCCCGCGAGGCCTAGGAGGAACCAGCCATCGTAGCGGACGAGCGTGGCTAGCATGACCCAGAGCGCGGCTTTGATCAGACTGAGGGTGGAATCGGTTTTGTGCCAAACCATCAAATAGTAGGAGCCGACGGTCATGGTAAATAAGAGCAGTGGTTCGGTCATGGCAGTACTTTGGAGATATAAAACGTTGACGTTGGCGACGAAAAGGATGATCCCGACAAGGCGACCCAGTGGTCCAACCTTCAAATTTTCTAAATATTTGTGAATGATGTAGCCAGTACCAATAAATGAGAGCATATTCCAGGCTGCCCCAGCCATGCCGGTGTGCCACAACCAGTCATTCCAGACGAGGGGGATCATGAGGATGTGGTTGAGGGGTAACCATACAGAGCCCAGCTGAGCCATACCGGGCTTGAGCCCCTCTACCACACGCCGGCCGATATCGAGGTGGGAGCGGGCGTCGTTGTAGGCGAGACCTAGCCCATTGTTGAGATAAAAGATAAAATAATAGACGGAGATGGCACAGAGCGTAAGGACGATGAAAAGCTTTTCGTGGCGCAAGAAGAACTGCTCTATCTTCTGGAACATGGAGAGAGGGATAGTTAGCTGCATATTGGCTATTCTGGAATTATGTTTCCAAATGATTTGGGTAGATATGATATTTTTGTTTTGGTTTCTTGAATCCACGTCGACAGAAGATTGCTCTCCGAAAAAACGAGGTTGAGGGAGTAATAGACTTTTTTACCTTCTTCTCGGCGAATAAGAATAGATTTTTCGGTCAAGCTGGCAAGCATGTTGACAAGTGTTTGCCTAGCCATTTTAGTACGATTGGCCCTGGCAAAATGCTTGAACTGGAGCTCGTAATGCTTGATTAGAGGCGCGAGTAATTTGCGTTCGGCTGTAATACTGGTTGCACGATTCACATATTCCCTACGCTTTACTTCGATGGTGGTTTTGATAACACCTATCATGGAATATATGGCTGACTCGAGAATGAAAGAGGTAAAGTGATTAAAATTGGCATGGGTTAGTGAGTAGAGGAGATATTTGTAGTAACGATCTTTTTCGCTGTGGTAGTAATATGATGTAGAGTATAAGTTGGCAGAGTTTAAACCTATGGCTCTCCACAGGAGATGCTCCAAAATACGCGTAACCCGTTTATTTCCGTTGTTGAATGGATGCAAAGCATAGAGAGCGGTATGGAAAATGGCAATACTGGTAGGAGACGGATTGGCTTTGATCCATGCAACTAACTCCTCAACACCCGATTGGATTTCGCTGAATGGAGCGGGTTTGTACAATCCTACACGAATGTCGTCACTAGTGCGCCAGCTACCAGATTTATATGGCTCGAAATCAGGCAAAGACTTGGCAAACACATCTAAACCGGCTGTGAGTTTTTTATGAAGATCTAAGATAAAGTCAGGGGTAAGTAAATCAAGCTGGAAAGGGAGGCTACCCTGCTCTCTAAACGTTTTGGCAATGTCAAAAAATTCTAGGCGATCATGATCTTTTTGCGTGAGCGACTTACCTCCACGCAGTTTACTCCCTAGGAAACTGAATTCTTTATCACCTTGGACTAGGTTGTACACAGCCTCTGCCTCGGTCAGAGTGAGCTGAGAATTTTCAGCTTTGCTGATGGCAAATGAGGCCAGGAGTTCATTTTTACTTATGAGATTCTTCTCAATGTCTGGATTGAGAAATAGCCGCTGACTGCGCGACAGCTCTCTATCCTTGGTTTGAATGTCTTTGTCGGATATTGGCATTGCGCTAGGAGTAAAAGTGAATTGAGACAAAAATGTAGTGGTGAATGGACTGAGCGTTATCGGAGTTATCATGATATTTTCCAGATTTAGATTAGTCTACTATTGGTCTAGTGATTAGTCTACCAATTGGTCTAGTTTTTGTCAAGATTTGTTATTCTATTTTCCGATTGTACATCAAACTAATACATCATCTGATATAATTTTGACATGAAAGACGAAGGAAGTTTGGAAATTTTTTCGATTGAGTTGCGGACGGCGATAGACGCCGTTAAAAAAGCGGCATCTGAAATTAAAAACAAACGTATTAGTGGGTCTGAGAAAGCTAATGCTGGTGGGATCAATGATTTTGTAACCATTTGGGATACCATCGGTCAGAAAATTATTACCTCAGAAATTAAAACTAAGTTCCCAACTGACACGATTATCGGCGAAGAATCAGAGAGTTATCCAGCAGAGTGCGTACATGATGAGCGACTGTGGGTAATCGACCCGATTGATGGCACGGCAAATGCGCGCGCAGGGCGTAAATACTCCTTCATTTCACTGGGGTTTGTCCAAAATGGTCAGAGCGTAGCGGGGGTCGTCTATGACCCATACCATGGGGAGCTATTTTACGCTGAGTCTGGCAAAGGAGCCTTCCTGAATGGTCAACCAATACATGTTGGTAAGGTTGTTGATGGGAGACAATCTTCGATAAATACTGACATGGGATTTATCAACGAAGTGAGCGACTTGCACCAGGACATCCTCAAGCTTTATGGCTCACCTTCGCGTAGGATGATGGGAAGCTCGATCGGAGAAATGATCGAAGTGGCGTGTGGCAAGGCAGATATCTTTTTCTATACTTGCATCAAGCCCTGGGACAATGCGGCAGTTTTTTGTATCCTGACCGAAGCTGGGGCAATGATTAGGGGAGTTGATGGTCGAGCGATTAATTTTACCTCGATGGACTTGGTAGCTGGTAACCCTATTTTGGTAGCTGACTTTGTCGAGAGGGTTGGGGCAAAATTTGCCCAGAAAGTTGGAATAGTCCAGCGCAAATTCCTGAGCAAAAATCCGAAACTCGTCAATATTGTAACTGGTTTACATGTGAGAAAGTGGTAAGTGACTACTCTTTTGCGCTAGGATCCTTAACCAAGCCGGCGAGGATGGTGGCGGCATTGACGGGGAGCGTGACATCGCTGAGCTTGATGGGCTGGTCCTGATGAAGCGGATGGTTGATCACGGCCCCAACAGCCAAGCCCATAGGCAGAAATTCACTGGCTAGACTGATCTTGTCGATCTTGCCGTAGATGGTGTCGCCACCGATGCCATCTAGTACATCGCCCTTTTTCAGTTCGGTTTTGGCGACGGCAATCGTGGTGGCCAGGGGGTGTCGACTGTTGTTGATGGTGGGCTGGCCAAACATGACGACCTGAGCGATAGTGCCGGCGACCTCTAGGTGGCACAAGTGGTACGGCTCAAACAGTACGTAGCGTGGCCCCTCCCCTAGTCCCAGGTAGCGGAGGTATTTTTGCTGATTGGCGTCAGGGTGCTCGGCGACGACAAAAATGCCGGGGAAGAGTTTGCGACCGATGACATAGTCGACAATGCCACCTGAGGGTAGCTTGCTCCACTGGAAAGTCTTGAGCACGTCCTGAACCTCTTCTACCTCTGGTCCGCGCATGCCAAACTGGGTTATGTCCATGCCAAAATAATTGGCAACTAGCGTCATCTCGATCGACTGCTTAGTGCCGTCGGTGAAGGAGACTGTCTGGCGGACGGAGAGACCTTTGTCGTCGGCCCAGTTTTGCATTTCATCTTGCTTGGCGTGATAGTTGAGATACCTTTTCATATTGCCAGCTAGGAGTACGTTGAAGCCCATCAGCTTGGATTGGCCAATCAGGCGAGCGAGTGAACCGGGCTGGTCGCCTGTCACGTCGGTGATGACTACCCCAGCCTTGTCTGCTAGGGCCATGAGCTCTGAGCCAACTGTGGCTTGCAACTCTGGGTTCATGGTAATGATGTGTTTGCCCGCGGCGATTGCACGTAGCGCCACTTCGGTGCCGTAGGCGACGGTGCCAGTCACTTCCATCACGGCGTGGGAGGGGTAGGATTTGATCAGACCCAGGTCATCGGAGACACAGATAAATCCCCTCTCGACAAAGTCGGCAATTTTAGCTGGGTTACTTTCGCAAATAGTGGTAAAACCGTTAGATTCGAGATATTTCTTCGACTCCTCTGGGCGGCGAGAAATAATGAGGGGCACGCGAATACCGCGGGTATGTTTGATCGAAGAAATAAAGCCAAAACCCATAAACCCAAGGCCAGCGACGATGACATCAATGGGTGTTTCTCTCTCGGCTAGTTTTTTGAGGATGATGTCGTACATATTATAAGAAGTGTATTTTATCCTATAACTTATATGATATCAAGACCTATGTCTGAGGCGTAAGACGACCACTAGGATGGCCATAACACTCCCCAGTAGTAGACTAATCGATAGGTAATATTCCCAGGCACTGAGGTACCTGTTGCCGACAGTCTGGAAGAAAAGTGATTTTGATTTATTGCTCCTGAGCATATCGACATTGCGGTCGAACGAGTACTTTTCTTGCTTACCGGATAGTGCTTCGAGGGACAGAACTTCGACCTGGGGTGGGTTGCGATTGGAGGTCAAAGCACCGATGGTATTGACAGAGATAGAGTAAAAAGCCACAAGAGTAAAGATGAGTAATACCAAGGTTTTACCGGCGTGTTTAGTCAAAAAATAGGCGGTCATGATACTGAGCAAGGCATATTATGGGATCAAATAGCTTGACCCAAACGCCCATCCACCCCATGGATCACCCCACATCGCGTAAAGGAGGATGTTCGCCAGCACTGCCCCGACTATCACCACGGCAATTGGATTCTGAGAAGTTTTGAAGTAGAGGAGAGTACCCAGGATACCAAATAGCAGGACGGGAGCGTACCAGAGGATGCCTCTGTCTGGACTAGTGGTTTGCACATAGAGTCCGTTTAACATGTTGCGGGGCTTGAAAAAGCTGATGGCTGACTTGGTCTCGCCTGGGGCAATTTCGGGCAGAACTGGAGCCCCTGCCTCATCGATCACTTTGATCGCCTGCACGGTACCCGAAAACTGTAGGGGATTGCCGTAGGACAGCTGATTGAACCAAAGGAAGAATAAGAGCGGTGGCACCACCCCTATCATGGCAAGGATATTTAGAGGCTTGATCTTTAGCTTAATATCTTTATCACCCTTGGTGTAATCAACTGCCAACGAGAGCAAATAAATCCCAACGGGAAAGAGAATGACCAAGTTGGGGTAGTCGAGGGGGATAGATAAAGCAATAAACATCCAGGCAACCAATTGCGAGAAAAATCCTTTGCTTTTTTGTAATAGGTAGATACATATCAAGAGGATAAAGGTTGAGACATGATGCTGGTACAGAGCCACGGCGTAGGCATAAGCTGGAGTAGCAAACAGGAAAATAAGTGAGGCAATCAGGGCAGCAGTTTTGCTGGCTTTGAGGGATACCGCGATCCTGTAGATGAGTAAGGTATTTAATATGGCAAAGATGGAGATGACTGCGTAGGCACCAACTTGGGATGATCCTAGATACTTGCCGACCAGATAGCCTGGAGCAATCAGATATGACAAACCTGGGGCAAAGAGCGAGACAAATTTGCCGTTGATGTAGCCCAGGTCAGGTAAGGCAAGGCGCGCCACGGAGAGAGAGAAAAAGGGAGTTTTATCCTCAACTACCGAGTACAAGAGTGCGAAGCGCCCCCTTTCGGGGGAGAGTTCGAGGGGACCATCGTCTGTCCACTCGACATTGTTCATGGACTCTACTGTGGGACTACCTGGCAAACCCCGGATAGATAGTGAGAGCACAAGGACAGAGAATATGACTAAAAATAGTTGGGAAATTATTTTCATACTCGTTTGGTGGATTGGTCAGTATCCCAGTAACGCTGGCCTGGTTTAAATATCTGCTTGCCTAAGTATCTGGTATAGACACTAAGGAGTAGGTAAAGCAGGGTGAAAACCGGGTTCTTAAGTAGCATTTTGGCGGTTTCGGCTACTTTTATCCCGGTAGGAACCTTGTAATCTTTGTCGAAGTCAATATCTAGCAGGTGAGAGAGCTCATCATAGGAAAGCTGGAATTTCTTGCTTTGCTTGAGATGCTCGTCGATTTTTTGGGCACTTTTGTTGTAAACAATCGCAGTGGGTAGATGAGCAAATTTCCCACCCAATCGCCTATTCTCGAAGTAGAAGAAAGCATCGCTATTGATCATAGTGTCTGGGATACTAAACTTCTGGATAAACTGGGTATTGAAGGCGAGACATCTACCGCTGGCCATCAGATAGTTGTCGCCGCTGTTCCAGCTACCCCCAATGCTGAGCGTGAGCTTGACTCCCACCTCCACTACCTGCTCATGGAGCGTGGTGGCAGTATCTGGCAGGACTCTCGCCCCGACCATGGTGATGGTTTGATCACTCATAAACTTGTCGATGATTTTTTGCACGGTATCTGATTCAAATCTAATGTCGTCTTGGGTAGTAATGAGCAGGTCAGTCTTGGTCATGGCAATCAACTGCTTGAGCCTGACTACTTGTCCCCCGCGAGCTTTATTTTCAATGATCTCAACCCCCATCGCGGTCAATGCTTTGGTTACATCTTGAGTGAGCGGATTGGCGTCGACGGTCACTATCAGTCTAGCCGCCTCTGCACCTTTTGACTGGCGGATACTTTTGACTGCATTAACTAGTGATGGGCCTCCAACGTAGGTTGGGATACCGATAGTAACTGATAGTTGTTTGGACATATATTTACCTTTCAATAATTTGTATATAACTATGCTAACTGTTTAGAACTGGTTGTAATCTCCCAGGCTCCATCATGACTGGCATGCAGGGCGAGCGGGAATAACCTAAGATAGATATTCATAATGATGGCGAGGGTGGTGTAGGGTGGGTTTTTAAGGAAATTTATTATTACTGAGTATAGTATATAACGTAGTGGAATATTGTAGTGATTTAGCGCATTTATACCACAATTGTCGCTTAAGTTCTGCCTATCCTCGGATAGGGTCCGGACTGCCAGGAGTCTAATGTCGTGGAAGGTAGAGGGAGGAGAAAAGATGATGTTGGTAGTGCGGGCAAATTTGTAACCGTTTTTGTTGTGTTCAATCGATTTGACATAGAGATATCCCTGATCGGAAATTGTGCCGGTGGGAAAGCGGAGGGTAGAGGCAAAATCTTTTTTCAATATGACTACCGATCCTTGCAAGGTGTGGATGTTGCTGCCGTGATTGTAGAGCTGTCCAGCAATATCTAGGAGTCTAAATGACCACGCAGATACCCTGCCCCAAAATGGTAAATTGAGACTTGGAGAAATATGGCCAGAGACTACGTTGGTGCTAGGGGTAAAGCGATTGATCAACTGGTGGATTTCGGATTTTGCAAAAAAGATTAGATCGGCATCGAATAAGGCGAGATAGTCACTGCGATTTAGGTGGAGCAACTGGTTTAACCTCGCCGCTTTGCCCATCCTCCGCCCACCACCTATAACTTTGATCACTGGGTGTCTGGCGGATAGCCCTTTGACGATGTTGTAGGTATCGTCGCTACTACCATCGCAGATTACAAGGATTTTGACTAGTTTAAACTCGCCCTTTTGACGCAAGACACTTTCGATCATTTTGGCAATATTGCCTGCCTCGTTGTAGGCAGGAATACCGATAGTGAGGGTGGGGATTTTAGTTTTCATATATTTTTGCGGATAATGGATAAAGCGGACTCGGCAGAGTTTTGCCAATCAAATTGCTTGGCCCAAGTAATAGACTCGCGGGACATGCGACGGCGGATAGCTGGGTCAACGAGTAACTCGGTAATAGACGCCGCAAATTTGTCCACGTCGCCGTAAGGGACGAGGAGACCAGAGTGATGATTGTGGACAGCGTCACGTAGACCAGAGACATCGCTCGCGACCACGGGGGTTCCACAAGCATTGGCTTCGATGGTGGTGATCCCCCACCCCTCGATCAGACTAGGATTGACGAAGACCCACGAACTCTGGTAGAGCTTGATTTTTTCGCTTTCGGTCACTTTGCCGGTAAAGGTAACAACTTGATCTAGTCCCAGCGTTTTGGTAAGTTTTTGCAGCGAACTACGGTTAGGTCCATCGCCAGCGATAGTCACTCGTAGATCAGGGATCTTGTTGTGGATATTTTGCACGGCTTTGATTAAGATGTTGACGCTTTTGGCGGTGGTGAGACGACCTAGATAGAGCACGTGGGGGAAACTACTCTTTTTGCCAGGCTTGCACACCGTCAAATCGATCCCACAATAGACAATGTGCGGGTCGCGCTTGGTCAGCTTGTGGGCGATGATCTGGGCTTTGCTCGAGGGAGAAATGGTAATCACTTGGGTTTTGCGGTAGACGAGTGGCATAAATTTGCCCTCTAAAAACTGCGCGAGCCAGGAGAATGGAGGGATCAAACTCTTGCGGAAGACCTCTTGGTGGACATGGTGGATGAGGAGGAAGACGGGTTCAGTAGCATAGAGTGGGGTGAAGAAGGGCAACCCGTTTTCGCTGTCAATAATCACGTCGTAGCGACCACGCAGGCGGAAGGAATAATAAAGAAAGGCCCAGAGATACACTAGGTAAAATCCGCCACGACGCACGATACTCACTCCGTCCATGCGCTCGAACCTGGCACTATGGCCGTCGTTACCTGAGAAGATGGTGACGCGATGGCCCTCCGCTACCCAACGCTTAGCTAGCTCGTGCAAGTAGACCTCAGCTCCCCCGGCCCATTTGTGGCGCAGATCGCGCCAGTTGAAAATAAGGATGCGGAGTTTGCCACCGGTAAGTGGCTCAGTGGGCGGGATGCGTTTGAAAAGACCGAAAAGATCGATTGCAGCATGACCTGTATCAACGAGCAAGCCGTAGTAGCGAGTAGCAAGACACATGAGCAGGAAAGTAACGAGGGCAGAGATAGAGACAACCCAAACCAGCGAGTTGATACTATCGTGGACTAGGAGCATCCCGACTACTTGGAGGAGACTCAGGCCAAAGCCAAGGATAGGAAAAATGTAACGACGCTGTAATTGCTGGTAAGTAATGATGAGTGAGGAGAGCGAGAAGAAGGCCATAGCTACGCTATAAACAGGTAGATACGGGATAATGAGACTAGCGTTGCTCCCCCACAAAATCGGGGCGGTCAGGTGACCCAAGAATCCAAAGGCTATCACGGCCACTAGATTGGCGCTGGCCACCAAGGCCACAATCCGAGTAAAGGAGCGATGACTAGAGCGACCAGCCCCCAAGTCCCGACTAACATAGGGAATTAAGAACTGGCTAAACATACTACCTAAGAAGAAAACCATTTTCCCGGCGAGAGAGAGATAGCTGTATGCCCCAGCGTCAGTGGGACTCAAAAAGTGCTTGGCGAGCATCACGTCGAGCGTCAAGTAGCTAATACTACTGAGGGTAGTAATCACCGAGGCGATATAAAAGTTGTGAGAGAAACTAAAGTCAGACGCAGAAACTCGTACACTCTCAGTTTTGCGAGTGCGGATATAGATCCACTCGATCGCAAAGGCGACGAAGAGAGAGATAGGCACCGCGAGATAAACGAGATTGGGGTTGCCGACTTGGAGTAAGAAGGTGGCGAGGCCAAATTTGACACTCGACTCGATAACCACTGAGAGCGCCATGATGCTAAAGAGCAGATTGCCCGAGAGGTAGCCGGCGTTGCCAGCGCCAAGTGTGGCCGTAATCCAAATCGGTGCAAACAGGAGGAGTGGCGTAAGTGAGTCGAGCCGGAAGAAGGACGTGAGGCCCCTAATCGCAAGGAGCCAGAGAGTAAAGACCGCCAGGGCTAGGTAGAGAAGCGGGCGCTGATAGTGAGACCATACCGCTTTGATCCGCGACTGATATTTACCCACCACAAAACCAGTGGTGTGGGTGAGAGTGCGGGCGAGAGCGGAAATGGGAATCGATGAGAGATAGAGGAAACTGCCAAAGAGACTAATATCTCCGAAGGCTATCACGCTGAGGTTGCGAGACAAGTGGGCGTTGTACAAAAAGTTCATAAAATTGGCAAAAATACTGGCGAGCACCATGACCCCGCCGGCATGGAAAAGGGTGGTGACGCGATCGATAGCGTGCAGACTAGTTTGGTATTTGTGGTTGGCCCGGCTAATCTTGGCTAAGTCGAGGCCATGGATGGTCTTTTCCCAGTAGTGGGGTTTGACGATCAGCTGGAAAAGAGCCACGGCGGCCGCATAGCTAATAGCGAGCCAATAGAGGGGAATCAAGTAAACGTATTTGATCAGTTCCCAGTGTCCCCTTTTGCTGCAGCCGATCATGTAGTTGTAGAGGGCGATAAAATTGCCAAACAGCAGTGAAGTGACCGCTATATAGAAAATGCTGGCGGGATAAATACTCTCGATAAAGGCGCCAAAGTGAGCATAGAGGGCAAAGTAACTGATAGTCATGACCCAAAGGAAAGGATTGATCAGGATGAACGAGATCTTGCCACCCACGATGAGGTTGAAAAGGAGCGCGTGCATACCTTGTGCCCTAAAGAGCTTGACGGGGTCGCGCATGTGGACGAGGTAGGTCTGCATGTAGCCTTTGAGCCAGCGGGAGCGCTGGCGGACCCAGTTGCGCCAATTGCTATTGGCCTCCTCAAGCGTGGTACTATCGATGATCGCGGTATGGTAGCCAGCATTAAACAGGCGGGTACCCAGATCTGCGTCCTCGGTGACATTAAAGGCGTCCCAGCCACGAAGCTCTCGTAGCACGCCAGCGCGGAAATGATTGCTCGTGCCACCCAGAGGGATACCCGTATTGATCGACTGGAGACCAGGCAAAATGACGTCAAACCAAAGCGAGTACTCGGCGGTAAAGAAGCGAGTGAGCAAATTGTCGTGAGGATTAAAGTAGTTGAGTTTGGCTTGCACGCAACCAATTGAATTGTCATTACGGAGGGCTAAATAGGCCTTTTTGAGCTGAAGGGGGTCGGGGCGATCCTCGGCGTCGTAGATCACGATATAGTCACCTTTGACAAACGAAAGTCCATAGTTGCAGGCTTTGGGCTTG
>CAYILS010000002.1:0-20826 GCA_964364325.1 uncultured Pseudomonadales bacterium | reverse complement strand
TATAACCGAATCAAGCATTACGAGGCGATATTAATGGGAGGTGCGTAACTCCTGATCCTATGATAGAACCAGAGCAAACCTTTGGAGGGGTACGAATCGCAAGTTTAATGGACATTGGCTGTATGAAGTTGGAGGCAATTGCCTCGCGCGGGATTATGCGTGATTTTGTAGATATGTATTTGATTTCCCAAAAACTGGGTTTGGAGAATGTGTTGACTGCGGCAAGGAAAAAGTTTGCAAGCACAGATTACTCTGAAACTCATTTCTTGCGAAGTTTGGCTTATTTTGAAGACGCTGATACAGCAAACCCACCAAATATGTTGGTTGAGTGGGATTGGAATGAGATTAAGCGCTATTTTGAGACAGAAGTGAAGCGGTTATCGAGGAAGTGGGGGATATAATCCTTCCGGGAGACTCCCGGAAGGTTGATTAATCGTAGTCTAGTGCGATTTTGTAGATCGGTGTGATTTCTTCCTGGTCTTCTACGAACCTTTGATACTTTTGGTGATTGCTCTGAAAGTGTTCGAGTATATCCTCTGTGCTTACCCAAGTCTGCTGGAAAAATCCGAGATAATTTGGATACGATGAATACGAGTAGTCGCCGAGCCTGCCGGGAGACTCCCGGAAGGCTGGGAGATCGAGCGGGTTGCGGTGAATGTATTTAGAGAGATAGATCCATTGCTCTTCAGAGGTAACTTTGACAGCTTTGTAAGGTCCCTGGAATAAGCTGCCCACTCGATCGTATTTAGTGTTAAAGTAGCGGACGTACTCTGACATGAGGGAACGCATAAAGTGATTGATTCCATCTATTTCTCGTTGCCTGATAAATAAATGAAAATGATTGGGCATGAGACAGTAGGCGAGTAGGGCAATATTGCCCGTGTAGTTTTTGACTGGTTTGGAGAGAGGACGAGCCTGCCGGGAGTCTCCCGGAAGGTTGGGGTCGGTCAAGTAGAGGCGAAGGTAGCCAAGGAAAGTTTTGTAATCAGCATCGTCCTGGAAGATGATGCGCTTTTCGACACCTCGGTTGTAGAGGTGGTAGTACGCGCCGGACTCGTACTCTTTTATACTATGTTTGGATGGCATTAGTTAAATGATAGCACAATTCCTCTTGCCTGCCGGGAGACTCCCGGAAGGTTGGTTGGAGGGGCTCTCTCGAGAAGGTTGCGGGGGGGAGGGTAGATATGGTAGAACAAGATTAATGATAGGAAGCAGAGTGAGTGATAGTAAGGGGTGTGTATGCGGTATGTATGCGGTATGTATGGTGGTTTTACTCAAGGAGATACGCTTTTTGACTTTACTCACCTATAAACCTATAATGTGAGGACAGTATGAAACTCAAATCTGCTCAAAAAAAAGGATTATCGGAGTTTTTTAATTCTGTCTCGGTGGCATGGTTTGCGGCAGGGGTAATCTCACCCTTGTTCTTACAGTCTTTTGTTATGAAGCGATTTGCTTTTTCATCAATTTTTGCGATGGGTTTTACGGTAGTGTTCCTGACCATATCTATGCAGTTATTGCGGAGGTTGAAATGAATTTTCAGAATATTGAAAATGTCTACTATTTTGCGGGCATTATGAGTTCGATTTTGATTATCATAATATACTTCCTATTTATGAGAGAGGAGAAATAGTATGGAGATCAACTGGTTAGCAGTAATCGCCTGGTCATTATTGGCTTATGTATCTTGGCTTACTATACAAATGTGGAAGAAGAACAAATGATTAAGCTCATATACACACATAGTGTGTCTAGTAAAAATGCTCAATATGTAGGAGGATTTGACCTTACGATTAATTTGACCTATAATGTGAGGAAGCTATGAAAAATTACGCAGAAGGAATTCGCAAAGGTCTTGGAAAAGTATTGATGAACGTGATTCCTTCTCATAGTTATGGTGAAGAGGAACATAGGTTGCTACATCGTGAACCAAGATTTTTGACGGAGATTGCTGAGTTGACGAAACAAATAGGTGATGCGGTTGTGGGCATTGGTGTTAGTACGCCTATCGCGTTGGTAGCTATGCCTTTTTTGCCAGGTTTAGTCGGCAAGGGAGAGATGGGTGGTGCTTTTCATAGCTGGGATAGCTCAAATCATGACTCAGATCTATTGCCTCCAAATATTCTTGAGATAACTCGACAGCAAATGGTTGATACACAATTTTGGGCTTCTGGAACTGGACCGTCGCTTTTGATAAATGATCAGTTGGAGGAGGGTGGTAACTTATCTATAACCATGGCTAATTCAGCACTTGATCATCCAATGACTGGTGAGTACGTAATGGCAGACTTGTTAGCGGGGACAGATAACGTAGAAGCACTGGTAAACGATACAGGTGATGTGGTGGGTACTTTGATTAGTGTTCCATCTATCACTAAAGATCAACTACTCGCTTTGGTTACAGAGAGGGGCGAGCGTAGGACTGGTAGACCTAACCTTGCTGTCGATAGGCTTTTCGCTGATGGGAGAACTGAATCTGCTGTAGCAGTTAGGCTATTGGACGGGACTAGTGTAGATGGACAACCCGAGGTTAATATGACTATTGTTGGTTTTAATGCTGCTGGCGAGCAGGTTACAGTTCTCAGTCTAGAACTTGATGCTGTTCCGCTGATTACCGGAGCAGAGAATGCTTCACTACTTGCAATGTTGGTTCCTGTTATGGAGGGTGGGAAGAAAAAATTTGTGAGCTTGCCTGCGATTGACGACACTCTTTCACAAGGACTAACACTAACAGAGGGTGAGTTGGTGGCTTGGAAAGACGACAATGGTAACTGGTTTGCTGGTTCAAATAACCGCGATAAAATGATGTTACTAGATGGTGATGAATGGAAACTGGTGGATGAAACTATTGATGGAACAATTGATGTTGGGGGTTATGTAAGCGCTGAGCTTGGTGACGTGGTTGACGGTAAGACAATGATTAAGCAATTTTTTGCCAGTGATGAGCTAGATCCTGATCAACAGGTGGATAAGATAGATGAGTTGGATTATACGAACTGGGGATTCGAGGCGGGAAGTCTGGTATGGATGCAAAATAGTGAAGGAAAAATCGAGTTGGTCCGAGCGGACGATCATAGTAGAGTGGTGGGGTGGTGGGAGAGATCTAAAGTAACAGCAAGAACTCAGTTTGTGGCAAATTCTCCTGAATTCGTAAATCCAGAATCTAGCGACTCATCCATGTTGAGCTTTGCTCGGGTTTGGGATGGTAAAACCGTGGAAGGTAGCGACTTGGATGAAATGCTTTTGTCATTGAATAATATATATGTTAATGACGTTAAAAAATATGCTTTGGAGAGACAACTTAGTTTAAGGACAAGCAACGTTGTCATTCGTTCACAAGATGGCAAAAGTGCAGTTGTTGGGCTTTTTGTAACTTTTTCTAGCGATACTACCCCTGGCTCTGGAGCACTATTTTTTGAAAGCAATGAAAAAGATGTAAATGACAAATATATTGTAGAAAAGATAATCGTCAAAAATTTTGAGTAATACGAATTCACTTTTTGTATAAATGTGGTTTAGTTTGTAGGAGCATGAAAAGTTGTTTAGTTTGTGATAGTGTGGAGTTGTGAGTAGAACTAAGAAAGTAATTGTTTGGGTGTTTGCAGTAATTCTCGTATTGGGAGCCTTTGCGTGGGGATTTTGGATTAGTGGGGGGAGTGGGCTGATGAGGCTTTACAGAGATTATCTATCACAAGACATACCAGATAAACAGTACTCCTGGTATGACTTTACCGACCGCGGACCACGTGAGATGCTACATGGATACTATGCTGGGTCTGATGCGAGTGGATTCTATATGTGGACATACTCTGGACTCAAGAGGTTTACACATCGACAAGGGACAAGTGTGTATTACTACCTCGATACCTGCGGATTCATAAAGATGCTGGAGGAAGGGAAGGGTGGCAGTAAAGTAGATGGTGGATATATCGCGAGGGAAGAGATGTATTACGATTTTGACACCTGGACAACTCGGATGGAGAAAGGTGATTATGTGTGGGTGAAAAGGGTAGGAGAGGGAGAGGATAGGAAAGTGATAGATAAGGTGTGGGGGAACAGTAATAATGCATTTCCTTCAGATAAAATTACGGTACAAACATGCGAATAAAATATTTTGTGGTAGTAGCTTTTCTTTTCTTGAGTTTTTTTAGTGTAAAGAATGTTCAAGCAATTGGATGCGTTGTTTATCAAGCTTATCATCACATTTGTGACCCAGATGGTTATGGAGGACAAATATGTTACGACGAACCATATTGGGAAAATGGAGATTGTGGTGGAATCGATAATGGTGGTTGCGGTCCAAACGAGCATATAAATCCTAACGGTACTTGTGGTCAGAATGGGAGTGGACCTAGTCAAGGGGGTGGGCCGGCGGCGTGTCGGAATGCGACAGTTAACTGTGCGCCGGGGGCGACGATATCACTTGGCCAACCAGTCAACCAAGAATGTAAGAGTCAATGGGGAGGGTCTTTTTGCCAACCGATTGGAACGGCGCAAAGGGAGGGTAATATAGAGGACACTTGTTGCGCTGGATATCATCAGGCTACGACTGAACAACCATATACTAGTTGTGATAATCCGCTTATTTACACGTATGCTTGCTGCACGGCTGGTCAAACCGAATCGTGCCAGATGGTGGATGGACCAGATGTTGTCAGGAACCTGGGGTGGAGTGGCAACCCAACCTACCAAGGTTGCTGGCCGGGCGAGTATATCAAATCCTGGTATCACAATAGTAATTGCTATAGTGTTACTATTGATCACGGTAACGATGAAATCGAGTATGGAGTCAGTGTATGTGATTATAGTGTAGTGTGTGGAAAGCAGATACAATCTTGTACTTGCGTCAATAACTGTCCTACTACTACCGCTCCGAGTGGTGTGACAATAACCGACGGTACCACACAGGGAACGACGGTTGAGGTAAATTGGACCCCAGGAATTGGGGGGAGCGCGCAATATTTCTGGGTAGACGAAAACCAGGAGGAAGTCGATGCTGGGTGCCCAACGCAAGGTGATTGTGAGGCTAGTCGGCAACTGACAGCAGGTGATAATTTTGAATCTGTGTCTGATCTCGAACCATCGACACCTTACTACTTCCGCATCGTGACGGCCACGAGCGGGGGTGCTAGCTGCCCCTCTGCCGCGACATCATCTCCCTTGACTTATACCACGCCTACTACGAGCGGCAATATTGCTGGCACAGTGTACCTTGATAACGGCAATACTTGTTCGACTAGTTCGCCCACCATGGACGGAGTATCTGTCGTGCTAGACTCACTCACAACTGACGTATCTGGTCCTGCCGGCGCATATAGCTTTGTAGCGCAAATGAGTGCTCCACATGACTTATCTGTCTCTATCCCTGCAGGATATATTTGCGCAAACGGAACCAACTGTGGTCCATACCCATGCTCTATATCAGGGGTGGTGAGCCCATCGACTCGCAACTTCTTTATTACTGCTAATCGAGGTGCATGGTGGCAGGCAATGGGTGGTGGCGTCTACGCTGGTAGTACTGCCGGGGGGACGACCATAAGCTCGACTATCCCCAGTAGCGTCGCAGCAGCTAATAGGTACCTTGTGCTCCCCGGAGGAGGAGGTACTGCGGCACTGGTGATGCGCGCAACAGGTGATGCTCCTTCTGTAGGCGAGGGAGAGGTGAGTGAGGATCTGTGGAGCGCTAAATCGAGCTACAAAGGTAAAAAGATGGACTACGCGTTCTTTGGGGCCCAAATGGGGCTACTGAGAAACCAAGTATCTGACTGGGGAGGTAGCGGTCTCAACCAGCAAGCGGGAGACTCGCGCGACTTTTGGTATAGCGACCCACCAGGTGGCTCTGCCACGATCTCTAACCCGTGGGATGTGGATGTCAATGAGCAGTACGTCGTATTTGTGGACGGAGACCTAAACATTGATGCCAACATCACCGTGGCAGATGGCGGATTCCTCGCTTTTATCGTCAACGGCGATGTGAGCGTGGGGAGTAGTGTGACCGATCTCCAGGGCATCTTTATCTCAGACAATGACTTTATTACCGAGAGTGGGGCGACTCAATTAGATGTAAGAGGTACCGTGGTCGCATGGGGCACGACCTCGTTTGGACGTGACCTAGGAACGGGGAATATCTCTAGCCCAGCGGAGAAGTTTACCTACCGTCCCGACTTCCTCACGAATATGCCAAACAAGATGAAGTCGTTTGTGATGCAATGGGAAGAGGTGGTGGCTGGCACAATAGAATAAGTTTCGGGTCAGGATCTAGTGGAGACAGAATCAGGATTTAGTAACAAGATTTAGTAACGAGATTTAGTAAATCGCTCGAGTGGATTTAATGAATCCTCGCAAAAGTCGATACACATCACCTATCTGATCTTGAATTTGGTTAAAGACTACTATGTCGATGTAACCTACATCTTTAGCCACAAACATTTGATTTTTTAGTTCTGTGAGAGATCCTTGTGCTATATAGTAGAATTGGATTTTTTCTTTCGCGTTTTGTCTGCCAAATCCTTCCGCAATGTTACTTGTTACTGAAACTGCGGCACGTCTCATTTGGTCAGACAATCCGTATTGCTCAAATTTTGGAAAACACTTAATCATTCCGTAAATAGATAAGACTAATTTATGACCTAATCGCCAGACATCTAAATCTGTAAAATCATTAATCATAGTTTATGTATTACTATATCCTAAATCCTGATTCGAAACTTGTTCTGTTCTCGACTAGATTGCACGTTAACCGAGTGAGCCACTTGAGACGATAAAGAATGCCACGATGAGGACGATGACGAAGACGGAACCGATTGAGACGTTGATCCAGCCGTGATTGTCATAATTCATGATTTTGTTGACGCCCTCGCCAATCAAAGTCAGCCCAAAAAGGGAGGGGAGGATGAAGAGCATCATGAGGAAGCTGGTGTCTGTATATTGCATAGGTTATTTTTTCAAATAATACTTGGTCCCTTTAGTGGAGCCTTTTTTAACTAATAGATGTTTGCCGACGAGGTCGCGCAGATCGCGCAGAATGGTGTCTTCGGATACATCCGGTAGGAGATCGCGCACGCTCCCCATGCCGATCTCACCGTAGCGCTCGATGTGCTCGACTAGCTTGATTTGACGCTGAGAGAGCGTGATCTGAGTGCCGCCAAGGGTAGTCTTGAGATGAAGGTCGAGTGAGAGCTTTTGTACCAAAGTTTTGATCCGGTTAAACTCGATACTGATGCCGAGCGTAAAGTACTCGAGCCACGTGGTCAACTCACCCGAGGCGGTCACTGATTGGAGTGCGCTGTAGTACTCTTCGGGATGGAGATCGTAGTATTCTTCGAGGGCAAAGAACTTTTTGACTTCGTAGCCTTCGAGGAAGAGGAGGAGGAGTGCCATGGCGCGGGCAGTCCTACCATTACCGTCGGTGAAGGGGTGGATACGCACCAGCTCGTAGTGCAAGATGCCGGAGCGCAGGAGTGGGTGGACGGATTTACCCTCATCACTAGCCAGCCAAGCGAAGAGGTCGTCGAGCAAGTATGGGACATCGAGGGGAGCGGGGGGGCGGAAGGTGATCTCTTGGCTCTGTGTATTTCTGATCACTACTTTGACTGAGCGATAGTGGCCGGACTCACCCTCTGGCAGAATGCCGGAGACCGTCAAGCGGTGAACCTCTTGGAGGATGTGGGTGGTGAGGGGAATGATAGATGATAGATCGTGGATCGTAGATGCGGGGGCAAGGGTATCGAGGTAATCCATGACAGCGCGGTAGTTGATGACCTCTTGGATGTCACGGTCACGAGCAATAGGAGTACCAATAGGGTCTGATGGGGATTCAGACCCTGAGGGGGCAGGGTCGAGAATTTGCTCGACCTCTTCGAGATTTAAATCGTTCCCTTCGAGGTGCGTACCATGGTGGATGATTTTGGTGCGGGCATCGGTGCGGAAACGCTTTTCCCAGGCGGGGACGAGGGGGGAGTGGGTGATGACCTCGCGGGCAGAATCAATGGCGCCGACGTTTTTGAGAATTGCATTGGTGATGGAATATTTGGGAGTATAGGGCATAGGTTGATTAACGCATAATTTGCGGGAATTGTAAAGATATGGAATGTCATTCGATCTGACATATTTTTGCTTTTGTGACGCTGGCTTCGCCATGCACTACAATGTGCAAAAACAGTCAGATCTGCATGACACTATCTGTATATTGGCAAAATTTTATCCGCCAAGTATTCTTGGATGCACTCTTCCTTAGGGTACAATATGAGTATGCAGTTTAAGAAATTGGTTGAGTATTTTGGCAAGATCGAGGCGACGAGTTTGCGTAATGAGAAGATGGTGATACTGGCGGATATTTTGCGTGAGGCGACAGAGGGGGAAGTAGATAAGCTAGTCTACTTGGCCCTGGGTGGTCTGAGGCCGGCGTTTGACCGACTGGAGTTTAACCTGGCCGAGAAAATGGTGCTACGGGCGATGGGGGCGACGAACGAGGAGTATCAAAAAGTGGGGGATTTGGGGGAGCTGGTTGAGAAAATCTCAAATCAAAAATTCTCAAATTCTCAAATGACGGTAAATGACGTATATGTTGAGCTGGAGAAGATTGCGCGGGATAGCGGGAGTGGGAGCCAGGAGCGCAAAGTGATGAGTCTAAGTAAGCTGCTCAAAGGGGTTGAAGCACAGAGCGCCAAGTATATTGTGCGGATGGTGATAGGCAAGCTGCGACTGGGTTTTAGTGATAAAACCGTGCTTGATGCACTGAGCTACCTGGAAAAGGGGACAAAGGAATATAGTGACCTGCTTGACCGCGCCTACCAGGTACGACCTGATGTGGGGGTGCTCTCGCGAGCGGTCAAGGAATTTGGGGTACAAAAAGCGGTAGAGAAAATTGCTGTCCAAATCGGGACCCCGATCGTGCCAGCTCTCGCCCAGCGGCTTAAAACTGCAGCCGAGATGATCGAAAAAATGGGGAGGGTCTATGTGGAGCCGAAGTATGATGGCACTAGGGTGCAAGTACACTTTTCGCGCAGCGAAAAAGTAGGAGAGAGGAGAGAGGAGAGAGGAGAGAGTCAAGTCAATTTGTTTGGGGAGGAAGTAAAACCTGATTTTTGGGTCAGAACATTTACCCGCAACTTGGATGAGAGCTCGGCTATGTTCCCGGAACTTACGCGCATTGCCGATCAAATAAAAGCAGATGAAGTGATACTGGACTGTGAAGCCGTGGGCTTTGACCCAAAAACGAATAAATTAGTGCCATTCCAGCTGACTATTACGCGCAAGCGCAAGCATGTGGTAGAGGAGGCGAGTGGGTCGGTGCCCCTGCGTTTTTTTGTGTTTGACATCATGTACCGCGATGGAGAGAGCTTGATCCATTTACCTCTGCGGGAGCGCAGGAGAATACTGGCAGAGTCGATAGGTGAGGGAGAAGTGCTCGTGGTAGATGAATGCCTCGAAACCGATGATCCAAACGTGCTGAGAGAGTACCACAAACAGAAGCTGATAGAGGGACTCGAAGGGGCGCTGGTTAAACAAGTAGAGGGGCAGTATATGCCAGGCCGCACGGGCTTTAACTGGGTCAAGTTTAAGGAAGCTGAAGACTCGAGGGCCAAACTCTCTGACACGATTGACGTAGTGATCATGGGCTATGATCTGGGGAAGGGGAAACGCAGTGGATTTGGGCTAGGGGCATTCCTGGTAGGAATACTAGATTCTAGGAGAGAGGAGAGAGGAGAGAGCCAAATAGTCACCTTAGCGAAGGTGGGGACGGGAATCAGTGATGAGCAATTTGGGGAGCTGCGAGAGCGACTGGAGAAGCTGAGAACAAAGAACAAGGATGTTGTATATAGCGTGCCTAAAGTTTTAACTCCTGATGTGTGGGTAGAACCAAAGATGGTGGTAGAGGTAGCGGCCGATGAGATTACGGTGTCCCCGACCCATTCGGCAGGGTATGCTCTGCGCTTCCCTCGATTGGTCAAGTTCCGCGACGACAAATCAGCTCAGCAAATCACGACTTTGGATGAGATCAAATCGATGGTGAATGCGTTATAGTAGAGGGATGAATCGCTTGTACTTGAATGGGATGTTTCGGTCTTTGGTTTTTGCGTTGGTGGGTATTTTTACGCCAGTTTATCTCTATAAACTTGGTTTAGAGACAATGGGTGATATGCGCTACGGGATCTTGTTGGTTTGCGGATACTATATCGTGACCCGATTAACAACACTGCTGGCTGCGCTACCCAGTTCTTGGATAATAGAGAGGATTGGGTTCCGCCGGAGCATCGCGATCTCATTGTTCTTTTTGGTGATTGGCTTGGCTTCACTGTTGTTGGCGGATACTTATTTGTGGTTGGTCGTTGTCTCGGCGGTGGCGGGCGGGCTAAAAATCCCGTTCTACTGGATAGCGCGCAGCAGTGCAATCTCCCAGGATAGCGACAAAGAACACGTGGGGAGCCAAATGGGGACGATGACGACCGTTGAGCTAGCGGCCACTTTGCTTGGACCACTCTCGGCAGGGCTGCTGATTGAGAAGTGGGGATTTGGATCGCTCTATGGTACGGCCCTGGTGGTTTTGCTGATCTCCTTTATCCCGCTGATACATATGCCACACCACGTGCATAAAAATGGGGCGAGCCTGCGCGGATTTTGGTTGTGGGTAAAAAATAAGCGATACGCACATATTGGTGTCGGCATGGGAGCGAGAGCGGTGGATGACTGCTCGGTTAGCGTGCTCTGGCCGCTGGCGATCTTTGTGATGGGAGTTAAAACAGCGGTTTTGGGTGGGATGTTTAGCGCGGTTGCAGTGATATCGCTGGTGACGAGGATGTTGTCGGGCAAGGTATTTGACCGACTGCGGGCTAAGCATGACTGGAGCGATGAGGTGGTCTTTAGCCTGTCGGCGGTCGTTAACTCGATAGTGTGGGTGGGACGACTCTTTGTCGCAAGCGTGGGGTCTATCCTGATGCTTGATATGGCTGGAGCCGTGTTTGGGACGCTTTATTCGAGTTTTTACCTCAACTATGCGCAGTTGGGAGGGGAGCGGATGGGGAGTATTGCCTACTGGGTATATGGGGAGATGATGTACTCGATTATGACGATTGGCTTGTTTGTCGCGGTGGGAATTGGTGCGTGGTATGGGATCTGGCGAGAGATGTTTATGCTGATGGCGAGCTTCTGGGTACTCGTGAGCATCGTGATGGCACGAGAGAGTAATATGAGGTAGAGGATAGATGTTAGGAGATAGGAGAGAGAAGAGAGGATAATGAGAATATGGGGACAACAACACAACCAACGTTATTAGGCGATATCCTGAAGAAGTTTGAGGGGAGGAATGATGGGAAATATATCTCCCAGGAATTCCAGGATTATGGGTATCGATTGGCAATCGACTTAAACGATATGGATCACAAATCCCTCTATATCCGGATGGCCAAGACCGTGCCGAGGCAGATACTGGAGCAGGCGAGGGCGTTTGCGGTGGACGCTGAGCATGCGAAGTCGAAGGGGAAGTTGTTTATGTGGAAAGTGTCGGAGTTAAAGAAAAATATAAAAACTGTCGGACCGAAATTTTGATCTCCGGTACATGCTGCTTACGCGCCTGTAATGTCGACAAAATTTGATCCGTCAATTTTCTTTTTTGGAACATTCAGACACTTTTCTGCAATCTCTTTAGTGTTTCGTGTATATTTGAGGTATGAAACGATATATTTTAGCTCATGTGCCGATGGCCCTGATATACGGACTGGTGGTATTTGTGATCAATGCTGGCTGGAGTGGTAATATCCTCAACTGGGTATGGTGGGTAGTAGGGGTGGTAGTGGGGGTGCTGGTGCTCTTTGTCGATCGTATCGTCTATACCTACAGCTACCCAGGAACACAGATCTCCCAGCAGTTCTCCTGGTACATCAAAGAGAAAAAATATGTCAGTGCGCTAGAACTGCTTGATGTGCGGCGACTCGAACAAGAGCGGCTCACGTTTCGCTCAGCTCTGTTTATGGTGGTGTGGGTGCCACTCGCTTTTTTTGCACTGACCTCGACCCCAGCATTGTTTGGTAAAGGAGTCGTAATGGGACTGATGCTCCACATCCTCGCTGACGCATGGAGATTGCAAAAAGCGGACCCTAGACGCCTGCATGTGCGACTTTTTTGGATTATCAAGCGGGAAGTGACAGACGAAGAGAGATTACTATTCCTCTCTGTGGTGACGGCTATTTTTGCGTTGTTTAGTTTTTGGGTAGGATAAATCTCTTGCCGGTGGGAAGTAATTTTTAGCTCCGGTAGTTGTAGTCATTCGACCTGACGTATTTTTGCTTTTGTGACGCTGGCTTTGCCATGCACTACAATGCGCAAAAACAGTCAGGTCTGCATGACCCTATTGGTACGTCGGCAAAATTTGATCCACCAATTTTTTTATTGTTTCTAGGCGTGATAGCATGTTTGTATATGTTTCATTTGTACGGACTATTTATCGGGTTGGCGGTGGTAGTGGGATGGAGCGTGGCCGAGCGCATTGAGCCGAAGGCTAACAAAGTTGTTGTGTGGGTGATTGGGTTAGGGCTGCTGGGTGCTCGAATACATCATGTAATTGATGTGTGGGAGTATTACTCACAAAACTTAGGGCAGATAGTGGCAGTATGGAATGGTGGACTCTCGATCTGGGGAGGATTGACTGGGGGAGGAGTGGGATTGTGGATGGGAAGTAGGAATCAGGATTTAGGATCTAGTATGGCGATGTTGGGAGCGATCGTGACGGCCTTGCCGCTAGCCCAAGCGATAGGGAGGTTGGGGAACGCGGTCAACGGGGAATTTGTCAATAAAGTCTGGATATTGCCGTGGTGGGCAGCCGAGGCAGTGTTAGATTTGATGTTGTTTATATTACTTAGGGGATCAACCCCTAAGTGGCGAATCTGGATTTACTTGGTTGGGTATGGATTAATACGATTGGTTTTACAGCCATATAGGTGAAGAGTAGTGATAAGATAGTAAAATGGCAGAATGCACTAGGCTCGCTTGTTATTTGCAGGGAAAAGAAGAGTTTTTATCGTTCCCGATGATTACGGTAGCGGGACTCGTGGATGGAATTAACCCCTGCGCGATCGGGATGATGGTGATGCTGCTAGGCTACCTGCTGGTATTTGCAAAAAAGCCGGAGCGGGTACTTAAGACTGGCTTGCTCTACGTAGGCACGGTGTTTGTGACGTATTTGGTCGTGGGACTCGGACTTTACTCGTTTGTGTCACAATTTGACCTGAGTAAAGGGGCGACCGTCCTCAACTGGATAGTAGGGGGATCGCTCACCCTGGCGGGACTGATTCAATTTAAAGATTTCCTTGGGATTGAGGGTGGTCCGCATCTACGGATCCCCACAGCCAGCAAAGAAAGACTCCAGGGGTTGGTGGAGAAAACGAGTTATCCGACCGTGATAGTGCTGGGGATACTCGTGACACTACTGGAGACTCCATGTAGCCTGCCGATTTATGTAGGGACGGCGACGATTCTGTCCCAGTCGGGGATGGCATTCCCCTTGGTCATGGGCTACTTCTTGTATTACAACTTTTTGTTTGTGTTGCCCCTCCTAATAGTCTTGGTTATTATGTGGAGAGGACAACGGTTGGTGGAGGTGAAAGAGTGGGAGCACAAGGCTAAGCGGTGGATGCATCTAGGGCTAGCGGTGGTGCTGTTGGGGATGGGAGCATGGTTGCTCTTTAGATAATTCGCTTTAGTGGTTCGGAGTACCATCTCTCAAAAAACCGCAATAATTTTCTGGTGAAAATTTTGCTTTGTCTCGCGCCAGGCGCTTGCGAATAATTTTTTGGTGAGAGATACTCCTGCACCACTCGCTCATTTTTGGTATTTTGGCGCCTAAAATCTAAAATCGTGGTAAGCTAGCTAGGCAGTTATTTGATAGTAGGGAGGGAGATATATGGCAGGTACTAATACGCAAACATTTACAGATCAAAACTTTGATGACGCTGTCCTAAAAAGTAAAAGTCCAGTGATGGTCGACTTTTGGGCAACCTGGTGCGGGCCATGCGTCATGGCTGGGCCAGTCGTGGACGCGCTAGCTGATGACTATAAAGGCAAGATCGCGATTGGCAAGCTGGACGTGGATGCTAATCAAGATACCGCCCAAAAATATGGAGTGATGAGTATCCCGACCGTCATTTTGTTTAAAGATGGCAAAGAGGTGGCTCGCAAAGTTGGATTTGCCGGGCGACCGATGTATGAGAATTTGCTAAAATTAGCACAGTAAGGAATGTATAACTTGGCGTACCGTTTTTGTTGAAAACAGCGTTCTACTTGGCTTCCAGCCACGTAGCCGCTTGGACCTCGACTTGAGATATTCTCATGTCTGCGGTATCTTTCACAAAAAGATACTCCAAATTACACGCAATATTTATGAAACATAGAATCGCAATCATAGGATCAGGGCCGGCGGGATACGCAAGTGCACTTTATACCAGCCGGGCAGAGATAGAGACCACGATTTATGCGGGGGACGAGCCGGGTGGACAACTGACCAAGACCACCGAGATCGAGAATTATCCTGGCGTAATGGGCAAGACAGGTCCGGAGCTGATGCTATCTATGCAGGAGCAAGCGGTCAAATTTGGCGCTGAGATGGTGTATGAAACCGTGGTGAAGATTGAAAAACTCGCTACTGGCAAAGTGAAGGTAGCGACTAATGCAGAGTCTGAGGTGGAGTATGACGCTGTAGTTCTAGCGATGGGAGCCTCTCCTAAACTACTGGGTGTGGGGGAAGAGCGATACTGGGGCAAAGGATTCTCGACCTGTGCGGTGTGTGATGCGGCATTTTATAAAGGTAAAAATGTCTATGTGGTTGGAGGAGGGGATGCGGCGATAGAGGATGCCTGGGCACTAACCAAGTTTACCGACAAAGTCACGATGCTTGTACGAGGGAGCGAGTTCCGCGCCAGCAAAATCATGCAGAAACGAGTATTGGATAATCCCGACAAGATCAAGGTGCTGTGGAAGACCAATCTCAAGTCGATTGTAGGGGAGCGAGTTGAGAAGTTGGTATTGGACATGGATGGTACCGAGCAAACGGTGGATGCAGAAGGACTCTTTTTTGCTATCGGTCACACGCCAGCTACCGGATTTTTGATCGACAGTGGGATAGAGCTAGATGAAAACGGGTACGTCAAAATCGGTAATGGCAGCTGGCCTACGATGACGAGCATTGAAGGCGTGTTTGGGGCAGGGGACTGCGTCGACCATCGCTACCGCCAGGCAGCAACAGCCGCAGGGATGGGTGTGCAGGCTGCACTCGATTGTGAACGGTGGATGGAAAATCAGTAAGTTTTTGGATTGTTTTGCAGTAATTTGACCTAGTTTCGGACGATTGGCTGTTCAGACTCGTGTGGTATATTTGAACGGTGTAAATTAGTATTAGTTAAGCGGAGGTTTATCTCATGAAGCAGGCAATCACTCAATATCTCATGGTCATATTACTCGTGGTAGGGGCATATTTCCTGGGCGTATATAAAACCAGGAGTGAAATGCTCGCTAAAGCACCTGCTCAAGTAGCTCAGGTGGGAACCGGTGCGCAGCAACCAACGACACCAGCGACGGTCGATGTTGAGGCAATTAAAGCCAAGTTTGACGGCAAGCACATCACCTTTGGCAAGCCAAATGCCGACACAATCATCACCGAAGTATCTGACCCATCGTGTCCCTTTTGCCATATGGCAGGAGGCCTAAACAAAGAGCTATCTGGTACAAGCTCGCAGTTTAAATTGGTAGAGGATGGGGGCACCTATGTAGCTCCAGTGCGCGAGATCAAAAAACTGATTGATGCGGGTAAAGCCAGCTTCTTGTTTATCTATTCCAACGGCCATGGTGCAGGAGAAGTGGCGACCCAAGCTCTGTACTGTGCCTACGAACAAGATAAATTCTGGGAGGCTCACGACATCTTCATGTCAGGCTCAGGCTATGACATGATTAACAACACGGTTAAAAACGACATGAGCAAGTCTAGTCAATTGGTGGCCCTTGTAGACAAAGTGCTTGATGGTAAGAAACTCCAATCATGCCTGGACAAGGGTACCTATGCTAAGCAACCCGCAGAAGACATGGCATTTGTCCAATCTCTCGGATTTGGAGCAACTCCCACCTTCTTTGTGAACGACAAAGTGGTCGAGGGGGCACAGCCATGGAGTGCGTTTGAAGGTTTGCTTTGATATAATGTGTGAATGAGATTGTTACTGTTTGTCATATTTGCGATGATTGTGGCGATTGCTCCCGTTAAGGCACAGATGGTGCCGGTAGAACAGTTGGCTCAGCTGACGTCAACTGCCTCAGCGGAGGTAGAGATGGCGACAACCTCTGGCCAGCCTGGGATTGTGGAGCGGAGAGTCGAGGAGAAGGCAGATTTGACCCAACCAACCAGTCAAACCAAGGATAAGCTAGAAAAAGTGCTTGAGGATAACCCAGTCGGGAATATCACTTGGCAGAACTTTTTACGTTTCGCGGTGACCCGTGCTGTTAAGAACGGAGTACCGGTCAATACGGTTGTGCTCATTTTACTCTTCCCCTTGGTCGTGGCACTGGTGGCCGCTGCCCGCCACCTGATTGGGATGCGGGGCGCGGGAATACTGACACCAGCGCTCCTATCGGTGGCCTTCCTGGCGACGGGTGTATGGGCAGGGGTGGCGTTGTTTATTGTGATCTTGCTCGTAACCGTCGTGGGGCGGACGTTGTTGAAGAGTTTAAAACTACAGTATCTACCTCGGGTCTCGCTGCTCTTGTGGGTGGTGTCTGGTGGGGTATTTTTGACGTTGTTTGCGGCCTCCGTTTGGAACGTGTCTCAACTCGTGACGGTGGGAATATTCCCGATTCTCATCCTGATGCTGCTAGCGGAAACATTTATCGACATTCAGCAGGGGAGGAGTGGGAGTGAGGCGAGAGCACTGATTATCCAAACCTTTGTGTTGGCGATGATCTCGTCGTTGATACTGGGGAATGAAATAGTGCAGCGAGCGGTGCTTTTGTGGCCTGAGATTATTTTCTTTGGGGTGGCTGTATTTGATGTCTTTATGGGGAGATATACTGGCCTGAGACTGTCGGAATATTTAATGTATCGCGGGATTGTTAGAGAAGATGAAGAAGAGTAAGTTCTATGAAAATACGCGACGTACTCGGTCTCAACTCACGCAACCATCTCTACACCTCGGTGTATAACAGCCGATCAGGCAAAGTGATCGCCAACTCAAAACTACTGACAAAAAAGACACTGAAAGCTGCCAAAGTGCGAGTGCCTGAGACCTACAGCGTACTCCGCAGCATGGAAGCGCTCGAGAACTTCGATTTTCTGACCTTACCACACGATTTTGTGGTGAAACCCAATAATGGATTGGGGGGACAGGGAATTGTGGTGATTGAGGGACGGGGAGAGTTTGCGGGAGAGTGGATTGACTCCCAGGGGGAAATATGGCAAGTAAATGACTTGCGTCTGCATATGGCCGATATTTTGGCTGGGCGCTACTCGATGGATGATGTCTCTGATATCGCCTATATTGAGGAGCGGGTGAGAGTACACCCCGTGTTTGAGAAGTATAGCTACCACGGGACGCCGGATATCCGGGTGATTGTATATAACAAAGTGCCGGTGATGAGCTATGTGCGGCTGCCGACCGAAGAGTCGGGGGGGCGGGCCAATCTATTCCAGGGTGCGGCAGCGGTCGGCATTGATATTGCAACCGGGATTACGACCTACGGTGTCCACCATGCCAAACCGACCGAGTTCTTCCCTGGTACGCGGCGTAAGCTCGGCAATATCCAGATCCCCCAATGGGAAGAGATATTGGAGACGGCGATTGCGGCCAGTGATGCCATTGGGCTGGGGTATATGGCGTCCGACATTGTGCTACAACCAATATCAGAAATCACCGACCTGCCTGCCGGCAAGGCAGGTAATCAAGCACCAATCAGCAAACAGGAAAAGAAGGAACAGGTCGCAGTACCAATGATTCTTGAGGTTAATGCGCAGCCAGGACTCAAAATTCAAATTGCCAATAGGGCAGGACTTAAGGAACGGCTTACTCGGATTAAAGGGCTCAAGATTGTGTCAGCACGTCACGGTATTCGGGTTGCCCAGGCCTTGTTTGCAGATCCTAAATTATCTGAAAAAGGACTGGGTCGTAAGACGGTGGGCGCTTACGAAGAGGTAGAGGTACTGGGGTTGAATGGATCCACTGAGTTTGTTCAGGCGAAAATCGATACAGGAGCCGATGGTTCAAGTATAGATAGAGTATTGGCGGAACAGCTTGGTCTGTTAGATAGCGAAAACATTCTCTACTACGATTATTTTCGTAATGCACTGGGACGTAAAAAAAGAGAAATAGTCGGCGTGACCTTTGTGATGGCGGGACGCAAAATTCGGACGCAAATCTCGATCGCTGACCGTTCACGTCTCCGTACAAAAGTATTGATTGGTAGGCGAGATCTTAAGCAGTTTGCAGTTGTGGTGGAGTAGTTCGCTGGATTTTGTTTTTCAACTCTTTGGCCAATAACCTGATTAATTGTTTGGACCTTAAGGTATTCTCTTTAATATCAACATTCCAATCTAGACCTGGTCCAGTATTACCCTCTAGGAAGTAAGTATTTCCGTTATTTGTAATAATAAAGTCTAGTGAGTAGAGGGAATGTTTTTTGTTTAATTGTGTTGCGATAGTATTGGCTTTGTCTATGAGTAACTTGGGAATTTCTGATAGCTCCAAATAGGTCAATGTTCCACCCTGGTGTTCGTTGCAACGGAATTCGTTTGGTTTGGCGATACGGATATACGATTGGATAACCTTTCCTCCCAGATATATAAGTCGAATGTCGGTTGAAGAGGGGAGATTATTGTAGGTGAAGCCTTTATCAAACTTGGCAAAGGGCTGGAGAATAAATTTAACTTTTGAGTTTAGACTTGCAACGTCTGCCATCTTGTCAGTCTCGAATGATTTGAATTTGTAGACATGTTGTCCCCCGGCCCCAAAGCGATCTTTCATGATGATATCGTGACTAAAATCATTGTTCCCTGAATGTTTGTCCATAATTTGAACTAATGATTTGCAGGCACTGGTAATACTGGATATCTCTGCGTTCAGTAGTGAAATGGTGGGAATGGCATGGTTGGAGAGGAAGTCGTATGTCTTTTGTTTATCAAAGAAGAGTTTAAATAGACTTGGGTCATTGAATGGCTGGACGCGTGCGGTAGAGAAAAGTAATTTCCTCAGTGATCGACCACTCACGCTACGGGGACTAAATTTGTCGAAGATTAAGTTAGATGAGCACATTGAGGTGTGTTTGTTCCACTTTTTCCCGTTAAAACTCCAATAGCTGGAACAGAGGCCAGCACCAATGATGTCTTGCGAGGTAGTGAAGGCCGCCTTCAAACCAATCTGTCCACATGTAGCGAGAAAATACCCATAGACAATGTTGTACGACTCGACGGGGCCATTGGCGACGAAAGGTGCGGTAATCTGACGAGACTTGTTCGAGGCAGACGTGGCGATTTTGCCGTTGTAGACGATAAGGACGTCAAAATTTCTAGGCTTAGCCATATGTTTAAATGAGACACAAAACAAAAAATTAATCGGTCACTCGTTGTTGTGAGGTCAGTAACCTATATTATACACTAATCTGGAAAGATTGTTTTTTAGAATTAATTGTCGGCGCGACCTGGTGGGTGGATGAGGTGAGTCTCTAGATGAACGAGCCGAGCATCATATTTGAGCATGGTCCAATTTAAATCTTTGCGAATTGCTGAAAGTGTTCTTTTAATAGGTTTTAGTCCTGCTTTAAGTTCAGATTTTACTTCAGTGCGGATTACCTCTTTGAGTTGCAGTATTTGATCGTCAGAAAATTTCATATTTTTATTATGTCACTTGTATGTATGAGCGTCAAACCTTAGAATAGCCAGATATGAACGGAAAAAAGGTAGTAATTGGACTCAGTGGGGGAGTGGACTCGTCGGTGGCCGCAGCGCGGCTGATTGAGCAGGACTACCAGGTCGAAGCCGTATATCTAGAATGCTATAACGAGCCCGGCTGCCGGACCGATCAGGATAAGGCGGACGCGCTCAAAGTCGCGATCAAGCTCGGGATTCCGTTCCAAGTATTAGATTTTCGCAAAGAGTACAAAGAAAAAGTGGTTGAGTATTTTTACCGTGAATACGAAGCTGGCAGGACGCCAAATCCGGACGTGATGTGTAACCGGGAGATCAAGTTTGGGATTTTTTATGACTGGGCTATGGAGCATGGGTATGAATACGTGGCGACGGGACACTATGTCCGCGTAGCGGAAATAACCAATAATCAAATTCCAAATTCCAAACAATTAGCGTTGCAAAGAGCAGTGGATGAAAGCAAAGATCAGTCGTACTTTCTCTGGCAGATACCGCAAGATCACCTAGAACATGTACTATTCCCTTTGGGAGAACTGCTTAAGAGTGAGGTAAGGGTAAAAGCCAAAGATTTGGATCTGATTACGGCTACTAAGCCGGATTCTATGGGGATATGCTTTATTGGAGAAGTCAACGTAAACAAACTCTTAAAGGACAGGCTGGGAGAGAATCCTGGAGAAGTGGTGATGGATAGAGTGGTGGTGGGGAGTCACAAAGGCCTGTGGTTCTATACCATCGGTGAGCGGGGTGGGTTTGAACTGGATAAGGCTAAGCTTAAAAAACTTGGAATGCATCCGGAGAAAATGGGTCCACTCTACGTCACGGGGAAAGATCAAGGTACGAACCAGTTAATGGTGGGGAGTAGGGAAAAGACGATGAGAAGTCAGTTTCAGCCATCCCTACTTGACCCATCCGACCGTTAGGTCGAGTGAGGGAGTTAT
>CAYILS010000001.1:0-21355 GCA_964364325.1 uncultured Pseudomonadales bacterium | reverse complement strand
GTAGAGCAACTCCCAGGTACCTACGTCGATCCAGCCAAAGTTGGCAGGGAGTTCCCACTGTTTTTCTGGGGGTAGTTTTTCAAATAACCCATAATCGACCGAGATTTTTTCAAACTTGGGATATTCTGAG
Source organism: uncultured Pseudomonadales bacterium (assembly GCA_964364325.1). Taxonomy (GTDB): domain Bacteria; phylum Patescibacteriota; class Microgenomatia; order UBA1400; family UBA12108; genus CAJAUT01. The sequence continues at coordinate 21,225 of CAYILS010000001.1, read as the reverse complement.
TTGAGGACTCGCTCAAAATTGGGCGTGTCGATGGCGGCGGCGATGCGCCCAATAATCGCATACGTTTGAGTGGCATATTCTTCGTAATACTGGAGAAAGAGCCCAGGTTTGACTGCCATGTAGCCAACGTGGATGAAGTAGTTGGGCGAGGCATAAAATTGCTCTGCCCGGCGTAGATCTGGCTTTTCGACAAATCTTTTGAAAGCAAAAACGTCAAAACCATTGGCGTTGTTGATTTTGCCATCCACCTCAATCCAGCCATTGTGAACCGTGGGGTAGCTGGCTTCGGTATCGACGTGCACAATGACATCATTGGCCTTGGCAAGCTTCGCGGCTTCGGTCAAAGCAGAGATGAAAACGTCGGTTTTTTGAACTACGTGGTCTGCTCCCCAGAGGATAACCATGACCGCATTTGGGTGGCGTTTGTGGATAATAGCCGAGGCCAGACCGAGTGCTCCCAAGTTGTCACGCATAGCCGGTTCAAAAATAAAGTTTTCGCTGGGAACTTCTGAGGCCTGTTTGACGATGTGCTCTTTGTACAAAACAGAGGTAGCAATGTAGATGTTCTGTGCCCCAAACCCTTTAAGAGCGCGGTCAACGGTTTCTCTGAACATGGATTTTTTACCGAGAATGCTTTCAAATTGTTTGGGGTGAGCCATGTTGGAGATAGGCCACATCCGGGTTCCTTTACCGCCGCACATGATGAGCACTTTTATTTCTGGTGTGTCTGACATATGGCGTCTATCCTTCCCTTCATTTGTGTAATCCATTTAGTTTGATCGAATCGGCAGGCGTTTTGCTGACACGCTGCTATAGAGAATGTTGTCTTCTCGCAAGCGGTGATTGCACGCTGCCAGTCGGTTAACGTATCAGATTGTACCAGAATCCCCGACTCGGCGTCTTGCACGATATCGAGTGCTCCTCCGAGGGCGCGCGCAATGACTGGCTTGCCGGCTGCGAGGGCCTCGCACATAGCAATCCCAAAGTCTTCTTCCCCGGCGTGCACAAAGGCACGACAGTTTTGATAGTAGCCAACTAATTGGGTATCGGAGACAGCTCCCGTAAAGATGATGTTGGGCTGTGCGAGTCGTTTGAGGCGAGCCAGATCAGACCCCTCACCAACGATGACCAGGGTTAACCCGTTTTGATTGAATACTTCGATCAATTTGTCGAGGCGCTTGTAGGGAACAAGGCGGGAGACGGTTAGGTAGTAGTTAGATTCTAGAAGAGAGGAGGTAGGAGAGAGGAATTTTGCTGAAAATTTCTTCGTGTCGATGGGAGGGAAGATGATATCGACTTCTCGATTGTATATATCTTTTATACGTTTTTTCACTTGAGTACTTATTGCAATCATTGTGTCTGGTCTGGTGGCCGCGACCAGATCCCATTTACGCAGATACTTGGCAATCAAGCGATAGAGCGGGTTGGATAAGTACTCTGACCTGTGAGAGTAGAGATAACGGGTAGGAGTAAGACAATAATTGATATGAGTGGTACGGGTCCCCGTGATTATTCCCTTGGCCTCAGCGCTGCCGATAGAGATGACTAGATCATAGGCTGAAAAATCGAATGACTCAAAAATAAACGGCATGAGCCAAGGTATCCATTCGTGGTGGTTGCGTAGATAAGGAATATGGTTGACCCATGAGGTATAGACGCGCCAACCTTTCGAGAACGGGGCGCGACGCGGATTCCAGACACTGGTATACCAATCGGCTTTTGGATATATCTGGTGAAATGCCTCCAAGACCTTTTCTGCACCGCCGATTTTGTTTAACCGATCATAAACTAGAGCTACGCGCATGGATGACCTCCGCAATGGATCCTACTACATCATCCCAAGTGCGATCAAATTTGAATAGGTGGGAGGATTTCACCTTGACGGACCTGATTTTGTCGATCAAATCGGAGACAGAATGAGGGTCGAAGAAGGTGACCTTGTCACCATACACTTATCGGTAGACGGCGATATTGCTCGCGACCACGGGGGTACCCACCATAAGCGCCTCGAGACCGACAAGGCCGTACCCTTCCATGAGCGAGGGAGTTACGAGCATGGTAGCCTGACGATACACCTGCACCAGATCAACGTCTGCGAGATCAGAGAGAATCGTGATGCGCGTCCGATCGTAGGGGGCGAGCGCGCGGGACAGGAATGGTGATGGCTTGGCGACGATGACGAGCTGATATTCAGGTACTTGTTTCGTAGCTTCGAGTAATACACTCAAATTCTTGTGGGGGTAAGCGTTACCGACAAATAGAATATATTTGCTCGGAAGTTTAGGATTTCGGATTTCTGATTTCGGATTTGTCTGTCGAAAGACAGAGTCGGGTGCTTCGGGGATGGGGTGGATGCGCTCGGGCTTGGTGGTGGGGAAACCTGCCAAGATATCGTTTTTGACCGTGTTTGTCGGGACGATGATGTCGCGCGCGGTTTTGAGGGTATGGGCGATGTCCCAGTTATACCCAACTCGCTTGAGGCGATAGAGCCAGGGCGCACGAGTGGTGGTGTCGCTACCGGTGAAGTGCGTTTTGATCAGGTCATGGACGGTCACAATCGTGGGAATCTGAGAGAAAATCGGTGAGTTGAAGTGGAGGGTATACAACAGATCGGAGGAGAGAGATTTGAGGAGAGAGGGTAACTTCATTTGCTCAGCAAAGGTGTAGTGCGGGATCTCGGCGTGGATCTTTTGCACATTTTTGGCAGAGGGGAAGTTGTCGTACTCTGCGTCACGGAGCAAAATCTGAAGGGTGTGACCCTGAAGATGTTTAGGGAGGTATTTGAGGACGTTAGTGGTGTATCTGCCTAGCCCAGTATGACCTGTACCGTAGAACCGAGCATCAATTGCGATTTTTGCCATGAGGTGATTATAGCCCAAAGATTAAGCTAGAGTGAGGCGGCGGAAGCGGAGGAGTTTGATGCCGAGATAGACCAGCCAGTTGAGCAAGACAGGATATTTGCTCGCATAGTGTTTGCGATAAAAGATCTCCATCGCTTGGATAGACCACATTCTCGCCTGCTGCCGAGTAGCAATATTCGCTGTCGAGATCTGCTTGGTATGGCGTCCCATGCCGGAGGATATCCCCTTGTAGTGCATGACCGTGACGCCAGGATAGTAATAATTGCTAAACCCAGCTTGTTTGAGCCGGTAGCAAAAGTCGAGGTCATCACCATAGAAGGGATAGTCCTCGTCCCACCATCCAACCCTCTCACCTACCTCGCGCTTGATCAGGAAAAACATGCCCCCGATTGCGTCGATCTCGTGCTCGGTCTCGTAGCCCAAGTAACGCTTGGTGTACTGGTTAAAGATGGGGAGCTTGGGAAATAGCTTGGAGAGGCCAGAGAAATGGGTTAAGCCTGCCCAAGGAGTGGGGAACCCGCGGTGACAGGTCTCGTCGATCCCACCGCTTGCGACCAAGTTGACGCGAGCAGTGAGGGCGCCGAGTCCTTTGGTACCCCAAAGTTTGTCGTAACACATTTTAAGGTCGGACGACTGGGTGAAACTAGCGTCTGGGTTGAGGAACAGGATAGTATCGCCACTGGCATGTTTGATACCTACGTTGTTGCCGGCCGAAAATCCGACACTGGTATCCCGTTGCACCCATTTGACTGCGGGATAGTCTTTTTTGACCATCGCGGCGGAGCCATCGGTAGAATCATTGTCGACGACGATAACTTCGGTTTTGATCCCCTGCTGAGAAGCGATCGAGTCGAGCGTAGCTGAGAGGAAGTCGCGCGCGTTGTGGTTGAGGATGATGATGCTGACTAGAGGTGATTTCATGATTTAAACTCTTTGTAGACTTTGTCTAACTCTTTGGAGATCGTATCCCAGCTGTAGCCTTGGCGGACAATGGTTTGCCCTGCCCTGCCCAGTTTTTGCTGGAGCTGAGCGTCTTTGAGGAGGCGGACCGTGGCAGCAGCCAAAGCACTAGAAGTATCGGCGATTAGGACGTTTGACCCGTTTTCCAGGTCGAGGCCTTCGGCGGCGAGGGTGGTGGCCACCACGGGGGTACCCGTAATCATCGCCTCAAGGACTTTGTAGCGGGTCCCCTTCCCACTCCTAATGGGAGCCAAGAGAACGTGGGCGGTCGCAAAGGCGTCGCGGATATCGTCGATTGCCCCCAGCACCTCAATCGAAGGGGCGCTGTCGTAGGCTTTGATTTTGTCGGTAGGCGAGAAACCGACGATTTTGAGTTTGGCGTGAGGTAGCTCTTTGAGGATCAGCGGCCAAATCTTTTTGACAATCTCACCCACTGCCTCGATATTGGGGAGCCACTTGAACGTCCCCACAAATAGTACCGTGGGGTCTTTGGGGAGATTCTTTTTGACGGCCGAGAAAAACTCAAGATCGACCCCGTTAGCTACCACGCTCGTATTGGTCCCCTTGCCGAGCGAGCGCTCGATAAAGAGCTTGTCTTCTTCGGACATGGTGATGAGCTTGTCGGCCTTGTTCCAGAAGTAGCGCTCCCAGTACTTGATCTTGGCGATGTCGATAGCCAGCAGTGGCCGCAGAATCAGATTGGCTTTTTTCATGTAATCCTGGTAGCCCAAGTACTCGATGGTTTGCTCAGCCAAGATAATTGGCACCTTGGTACTGGGGATGTTGGGCATCATGTAGAACGTCTCGGCGTGAATGAGATCGTACTTGGCGCGCGTGAGCTCGGCTTGGACCGCGCGTTTCATGCCCAGGGGCAGATTGCGCGTGACCACAAAGGGGTACGAGGAGAAGCCAGCGAGCAAAATATTGCGTAGGACAAAAGGGTTTTTGGTGCGTTTGAACAGCACGATTTTTTTACAGTATTTTTGTAGTTCTTTGAGGTGGGTGCGCTCGGACTCGTCTTTGATCAGCGAGAAAAGCGTGATGTCGTGGTGGATGGAGAGGTGTTTGAGTAGATTGTAGGTCCGAATCTGGCCACCACTGACCAGCGGGTATGGCAGGTAGGGGGTGAGCATTAGGACCTTCATAAATTCGTAAATCCGTTAATCCGTTTTCCCGTCTAATACTAACTCTATGATGGAGAACTGATCATTTTCAAAAATGAGTTGATATTTTTGCTTTAATTCGTTGTACTCCTGATCGCGACTGGTGGTCACGTAGTGAGTCGCGCCGTCCTCTATGCGCTCCTCAATATTGCCGCCTACCGGCCAACCGTTGCGGTTGGTTTGATAAAGAAATGCTTGATCGCCAAAATAAGGGGCGATAACAATGGCATCTTGGGGAGTAATTGCGTCGACTTTCCTCCCTGCTTCGACGATCGCGGGATTGTTGATATTGAAAAAGTCGCGTACTTCGTACCAACCAAAAGCGAGCGAGAGGGTAAAAAGCGAGACGGCCAGCGCAGTGTTGAGCCAGCGACTCAGGCGAGTTTTACCTAGTTTGACCAGTTCGCTCGCCCCGATGACTGCAAGGACTACTCCGGGCGCGACGATGGGGAGCTGGTAGTAATCGTGGTTGACATTACCTTTGGCGAAAATGGTTATATACAGAAAGACCGCGCCGGCCCAAACCAAGAACAGTGAAGTGTTCTTTTTGAGGTGCGCAAAAAAGATTCCGACCATCAGGAGGACAAATCCACCGGATGCAAAAATGAGTCGGTTGAGACGGTCAAAGATAATCCAGCGGAAGAAGGCTCCGGTAAAGCGGATATTGCCGCCATTGAGGAGCCAGTGAGAGGCAAATGACCCTTCTGGGTGCAAACTCAGGTGGTAGCGCCAAAGGATGAGTGGGAGGATGCCCAGGGCAAGATAGAGATACATCGTCGGCTGGCGCAGGACCTGCAAGCCGCGGCGGCGCAGAATCCAGTAGCCGAGGGGGATGATTAGAAAAACCGCGTATGGTTTGACCAGCGTGGCAACGGCAAAGGTCAGGGCCATGAGCAGACCGTGACCAACCTTGTTGGACTGGGCGAATTTTACGCCATAGTAGAGCGCAATGATTGAGAATGCGGCAAAGCTCGGGTCGGGCATAAAGACGCGACCATAATAGATGTTATAGGGGAGGAGTGAATAATACAAAAGCGAGGCGAGCGCGATGCGTCTGCCCAGGAGGTATTTGGTCAGAAGATAAAGATACAGCGCGCCGACCGTCGAGATGGCGATACTGACCATGCGACCATAGACGTGGTTGATACCATAATATTTATAGACTAGAGCAACTGCGGCGTTATAGAGCGGGAATTCGTTCATAAAGTAGCGATTGGGATTAGGGAGCTGCAGCTGCGAGAGCGCCCAGAGTGAGTCGGACTGGGGATAGAGAAGATCAAATTTCTCCTGGACAAAATTGCGCGCGACGGCGGCGGTATCGGCTTGCCTGGATGAGTGCCAGTCGGCCAGAGGAGTGGAGAGACGATATGACCTCACGCCCACAAAAGCGACTAGGACTAGGGCGACCAGGATGATTTCAGCGAGTTTTTTGAGCATGATCAACCTTGTGATACTGCATATCGTAGAGCTTGACTAAGAGAGCGACGAGGATCCAGAGAGTATAGGCCACTTTGCTCGATTCAAAAATATCGATATAGGTGGCATTGATGAGGAGTGCCACCGTAGCACCCAGGGTGCCGATCGCAATCGTTTGATCAAACGGACTGGTGCTCAAACGGTAAATCCGCCAGGAGGTGTAGATGATAATGCCGATGATGAGCAAGAATGAGAGCGTGCCCAGGAGCCCTGTCTCGCCCAACATGCGTAGGTAGTCGTTGTCTGAGGACTCTGCGTAGGTAAACTCTTCGTTGGTGGCTTTGGTGAGGGTGGAGTAGCCAGACCCTAGGAGCGGATTGCGCTTGAACCCCTCGATGGCTCTAGGCCAGAGAGCGTCGAGGCGGATGGCGATAGAGAGCCCGTACTTGAGCGCGTTGGGACTGTATCCCCCACTCGTTGCCGAGGCAGTGGCGACGGCACTACCGGTTGCTTGGCTCGTACGATAGTCGTCTTCTGCCTGGGTGACGTCGGGGGGCAAAGGTTTGTTCGTCGTGGGTGGCGCGTCGGAACTAACTGCCACAGCCAGATCTTCGGGGGAGATACCATTCTCGGGAGGCTTGATGTTGTTGGAAGCTGAGTTAAAGCGGATCTTGGCGAGTGAGATAGTGTCTTTAAAGTTGTTGAGTCCATTGACCATATTGGCGATCGTGTCACGTTTGAGGGGAGTAACCTGGGTGATTTGGTGGATCAAAACGTCTGGCTGCTCGAGCACCTGAAAGAATCTTTCCGAGAGGTCGCCGAGCGTGAGCATGGCAACCATACTAATGGTAACCATAGCGAACCAGTTGATGAACATCCTCACTCTGCCCCTCATTTTGGCTAGGAAAATCGCCGCTACGGTAATACCGGCGAGATAGCCGATAAACGAAGTGCGAGACGCAGTCAAAATGAGCGACCAGTAGGCAGGGATGGCGACAATGATCAAAGCTGTTTTGAGGATTTTGTTTTTGATGGCCCAAAAACCGGTGATAGTGAGGGTTAAGAGCATCATGAGGTAGGCGGCAAAATCGTAGTGACCACCAAAGGTGCTCATGACCCGAGAGCTGGGGGTCAGATACAGCCGCATCCCCTTGCTAAACTCGCGGTTCATGGTTGAGAAGGCCGGCCAATACAAATACTTTTGACCCATGCCATAGACTACGACCGCGATCAGGGTAATAAAGGCGATCTTGCTGAAGAGATAGAGATCTTTGCGAGACCTGATACTGGCGTACGTGATAAAGAACAATGACAAATACTCTACCCGGCGCAATAGATGAAGGGCGATTTTGAGCAGGTGGGCGCGCTCCAGGGGCACCGTATGGGTGATAAAAATGGCGCTGAGCGTCGAGAGGAAACCGATTACAATATACGCAAGCATGGCCTTGGCGATCAGGTTGGTTGGGAGCGTAATCTTTTTCCGGAAGAGCTGCACGAAATAGACCACGCTTGTTCCAAGGATGAGGATGTCTTCCAGCCGGGCACGGACGATATACCCTTCGATCAAATCAGCGAGCGGGAGTTTGGGGTAGAGTGGGATGACGACGATAAGAATGCCAGTCAGGAGCGTGAGGATGTTTTGGTCGAGCCAATGCAGTAGTTTGTTCATGGATTTAGAGTAGCTTTTTATATTCTAACACCGAGACTGCCCTGCTTGGTATCATGCTATAAATTGCGATCCTGAGCAGTACCCCCAACTTGATGACCAGGCGGGCAAATGAGCGGTAAGATGGATAGTGCCTGGCATAGATGTGCTCGATACCCTTGATCTCTTCGATGAGCACGTTGGTGGCAGCTTTGGTGCTGCTACTCCTACCCAGGTGGGTTGCATACACCGTAGGATCAAAACTCACTTTTTTGGACAATTTTTGGGCTAGGCGCAGGTAGAGATCTACTTCTTCTCCGTACATAAAGATCTGCTCGTCAAAACCTTTAACCGACCAAAACTCGGTTTTGCGAAACATGATACATGCACCCATCAGCCAATCGGGAGACTGTGCTTTCGTATACCAGCTCAGATCAAAGACATGGTACGGTGTGGAGAAAAAGAGTGGCTTGACGAGCGGGAGCTTGTCTAGTCCCAGCATCCAACCCAGCAGTCGTGAAGGAGTGGGGAAGTAACCGGCCGATGGCTGGATGGTGCCATTTACGTCGCGCAGCTGGGGAGCAGCGGAGTAGACCGCTTTGTGAGTATCCATGGTGGTAACGAGAGAGCTGAGGGTGCCCGGCTCCAGGAAGGCGTCGGAGTTGAGGAAGAGGAGATACTTGCCCCTTGCGGCGCTAGCCCCTTGGTTGTTGGCTGAGCCAAAACCAACGTTGGTTGAGTTGATGATGAGGCGAAAGTTGTCGAGCTCAGAGCCCAGTCGTTTAACTGTGTCGTCGGTTGAGGCGTTGTCTACCACGATAACCTCGATCTCACCTGGTTTAAAACCGCTGCTGTCATAGGCAGAGCGGACACTTTTGAGGGTAAGCTCGGCGGTGTTATAAGAGACGATGATGACGGAGATATTAGGTCTATGCATAATCTCAAATCATAAATTCTCAAATTCTCAAATAACTATTGAAAAAGTTTGAACCTGCCGAGCCGATACTTGGGATCTTTGAGACTGCGCTCACCGATGACCTTGGCAGGGACTCCTCCCACTATCGCATAGGGCTCGACATCTTTGGTGACGACCGCTCCGGCTGCGATGACCGCACCGTCGCCGATCGTGACACCAGCGAGGATGATCGCGCGGGGACCAATGAAGACATAGTCTCCTATTATGACTGGGGCAAGTGTGGCGTGGAAGTCCGGAGCGGTGAGATCGTGTTCACTACTGTAGATCATGACCTCGGAGGCAATATCGGTATGATTGCCAATGGTGACACGGTCGCGACCATCGATAAAACAGGCGTAGCCTATGATTGTCCCCTGCCCCACCCCGATATTGCGTGGGTCATAGACCCTGATGCCGGTGTGGAGTGTACTACCCCCGCCCAGCTTGAGACCAAATGCCCGCCAAATCCAGTTGCGGATGGTGTGGGACGGGATATAGGTCGCGACGTGAAGCAACATGAGGCTAAAGTCGAGGAGATACGACTCTAGGCGTGGGAGGAATTTGCCGACAAATGCTTCGCTCCAGGTATATGACTTGCCGTGTTTGTCCTTTAGTGGAAACTGCATAGGCTAATTGTACCTCAAATCAGCCGAGTATCGGAAGTGAGCGAGGCGAGGTCAAATACTGCTTGTAGAGCTCGAGATCTTCGGCGTGGTCGAAGGCGATTTGGTCGGCGGGGGGCAAAGAGTCCAGGGGGAACCATTTAAGTTCAGAAACCTCTTCATCACTCCCGCCTGTTTGTTTAGTTGCTTCAGCGATAAAAACAAAATCGACATTTTGGCGATCTTCTTTGGGACGAGCCGGATTGTCATTGATGCGGAAAAGCTTAAGATCGTCTATTTCCCAACCACTTTCCTCCATTACCTCCCGCTTAACTGCAGTTTCAAGGTTTTCTCCAAAACCAAAGAAGCCACCAAGGAGTGCCAATTTGCCAGACTCGAGCATGGTTAGACCTTTAACAGGCGCACGTAGACCCATGAGGACTTGGTTGTCTTTGATGACAATGGCATTGACGGTCACATGACGTAAACCCGGACTCGCGACGTTGCCATTTTCAAAGGTGCAAGTGATCATGTAATCTCCTTTTTCTTTTTGCTTGATAAGTAGTTGGCGGACGTGGAGATCTTGCGGCCAGTTTGGGCTTCAAGTTTTTCGCGCGCTTCGCCCGCGATGCGACCACCTCTTTGAGAAACTGATTTGTTGGGGATGAAACCTTGGGGATTTTCGGCTTTAGTAATTTCGGTGGTGGCTGCTTCTCCTAGCTGAGAAAAGAGTGATTCCAGTACATTCATATGGTCACGCAGGTTTTCTCGTTTGAGACCCTTATATTTCTTGTACTCACTGGGAATCATCCCAAAGGTCGCCCGACTAATCTCGGCGGTTAATATTTCGTATTCCCTACCAGCTTTCACGCCATGCTTGTCCCACTCGTTCGTGAGCTGTTCGCGGATTTCGATGCCACGCATCCTCAGCTCGATCCAATCATCTGGATACCCTTTGGCCCGATAAATAGCGCGGGCTCTTTTTTGCGCTAGTTCTGGGTCTTCTATTTCTTGCACTCTTTCGTAGCCGACTTTGGCTAGCCAACGCTTGAACGGCTCGGCTTTGGGGGATGGGATAGATTGGATGAGTCTGAATATTCCCTCAGTATTCCAGCAATACATTTCTTGGGTTCCGCCGCCAGTTTTAATTTTGAGCATAAGGGGTGGTACAAAATGTACCCCCCCTTCGTCGATCAAGTTGGCTAGCTCTTGGTCTCTGGAACGCATTCGCTTGAAGTATTGTGCGGGGTCAGTAGAATTGGTCAAGGCTACGATAATATCGTTAATGACAAACCACCACTCGTTCTTAAATATCACTTTACGTATAGATTTGTGCTTAAAAATCGCAATTTTTTGTTCTTCCATAATCCCATTATTCACCCAAGTTTACCCGAAGTCAATACTGTCAAAGTTTCTCTCGCACACTGCTCCCAGGAGAACTGTTTAGCTCTTTGTAAACTTTTTTTGACCCAGGCGGGACGGTTGGCTTTGATGTCAGTTATAGCCAGGGCAATATCCGCCGGGTCAGACGCATTAAAGAGTACGCCAGCCTCACCCACGACTTCTGGGAGTGAGGAATTGTTGGCTACAGCCACAGGGGCGCCGCAACCCATGGCCTCGACAGCGGGTACGCCAAACCCTTCGTAGAGAGAGGGTAAGACATAGACGTCGGCATAGCTATAGAGCGTTTTGCGCGTCTCATCACTCACATAACCAGTCAACACAATATCTTTGACATGAGGAGAGCTCTTGATCACTGCGAGCGTGTCGTCGGCGAGCCAGCCGATATTGCCGGCGATGACCAGCTTACCTTGATACCCACCCTCTTTGAGCAAGTGAAAGGCTTGGACGAGCTTGATGGCATTTTTGCGCGGCTGGATGGTACCGAGGAAGAGAATATAGTTAGTAGATCGTAGATCGTAGAGTGACAATTTGACTGGGGATATTTTTGGATTTAGATTGAAAATGTCGGAGTCGTAGCCGTTGTGAATGACGGTAATTTTGGATTCTTCGACGTTGTACAGTGAAACTAAATCGTGTTTGGTAGCAGCTGAAACTGCGATAACGTGAGTAGCTTGTTTGACGGCGGCTCTCGTCCAGTTTTTGAGCTTGTATAAATCGCTCTTTAAGAATAAATCGGGGAAAAACTCGTAGGCGAGATCGTGAATAGTAACCACACTACTAGCCCCAGTATAAATCGGCATGTAGTGAGCTGGCGACCAAAACACGTCAGTTTTGGCGTGGGTGGCAAGGTAGAGCGGTAAGCCAAAACGGATCCATGCCCGCTTGGGACCTACCTGGTGATAGTGCCAGTGGCTATCTTCTGGGGGGAGATCTCCTTGCAACGAATCACGATGGTATAGGTGAAAATCGAGGTTAGTTCGCTTGTACCATTGTTTTAAAACATGATAACAGTATTGCCCGGTGCCGACCCGCTGGGCGACGTTGGCCTCGTTGATATCAATTCCGATGCGCAGTTTTTTCATACACCTCCAGTACTTGTTTGGCGGTTTTCTCCCAAGTAAAGTTCTTGGCTTGTTTTAACCCTTTTTTAATCAAGCTATCACGATTTTTAATAGCTAGCTTGATGCCTGAGCGAATTGAGTCCACGTCAGTTGGATCAATCAGCACCCCTGCATCCCCGGCAACCTCGGGCAATGAGGAAAGATTAGATGTAACCACCGGGGTACCGCACGCCATCGCCTCGAGTACAGGGAATCCAAAACCTTCATAGAGCGAGGGGTAGGCAAAGACGGCTGCTCCGCTATAGAGCGCGGGTAAGTCAGCGTCTGGGACAAAACCGAGTGTCTGGGTGTGATCGCCCCAACCGTGGCGACCAGCGATAACGAGGGGTAAGTCGAGGCCACGAACCGCTTCTACGAGGCGAGGCAGGTTTTTGCGCGGCTCTTGAGTGCCGAGGGAGAAGATGTACTGGTCGGGCAAATTATATGTATTTTTCACACGATCAATTTCTTTTTTCGATTGTGGTTTATAGATGGAGTCTATACCTGGATAAATTACTTTAATTCGCGCCTCATTGAGGTTATATATTTTCATTAGATCATTTTTTGTACTCTTGGAGTCGGCGATGATCATCGAGTCGTCGGCTACGATCTTGGCCAATCGCCTCGTTTGGGCGCGCAAGATGAGCGGGTCAACTGTCTCTGGATACTGCTTAAAAACGAGATCGTGAATCGTGGTCACTGAGGGAGATTTGGAGCTGGGCTCGACCCAGTCGGAGGTGTGGACTACATCGACTTTGCCGAGCAACCACTCGACTCTGATGGGGAAGAGATTGAGCGTGAGCGATGCGACTTTGGGTGGAAGCGGTAGTAATCTCCACGAGGCCTGGCTCCAGGGCAAGGTGCGGGCGAGTGCTTTAAAGTAGGCTCGTCGGCGAAAAACACCGGCATACAGGAGAAACTCATGCTTAGAGCCAGCGAGCAGAAGCGCTTTGGTAAGGCCATAGACATAGCGGGCTACTCCCGTCCCCTCATAACACATTTGTGAAACGTCGATGGCTATTTTCATAAATTATTTTTCGTAGATATCTAGGGCAATACCTGGGAGGGTACGTTGACTACTTATAGTATAGCCGAGTCCAGTGAGATGTGCCTCCCCTAGCCTGCCCGGGTCAAAGGCCTCCTCGACGTATCTAACGTAGTAGACTTTATCGGAAGTTAGCGACGGGTCGTTACTGGCCAGGAGGGGGAGTGTGAGGCCATAGTAGATAAAGGGGGCATCCTGTTTGAGGCTAGGGAGCACGACGGTACCTGACTGAGCATTGAGGTACGCTGTCAGACTGCGCCAATCCTCTTTGTGGAACTGTGGACTGACCCAATAAAAAACCAGAAAAATAATCTGGGCGGCGATGACTAAATACATAAAACCTGAACGCAGGCGCGATAAACCTAGGGCGAGAATGAGGAGGTAGGCGGGTACGATAAAGAGAACCCTGGTATAGCTATACGCCGGTACGAATAGCGAGATGAGGCTACCTAGGACGATTGGTACCAAAATCCAAAGAGTAAGAAGGGAGATTTTTTTATACTCGAGGCGAGCGAGGACGTATCCATGCAGCACTGCCAGGAGGCTGACAATACCAGCATAGAGATATTTGTCGTCAAAAGAAATCCTACCAATATTGGCCTTGACCCAGGTCAAAGCCAGAGCCTTGAGCGAGGTTCCACCCACTACCTTGCCCCACCCCGGTACCAGCCGCGCATCGTTCATCCCGATCGTGAGGGAGTTGATGAGTGATGGCAGCCACAACAAGAGCGTGGAGGCCGCGACAAACTGGACTAGTAGGAGACCCTGGCGCTTGTAGTAGATCGCATACAGGCCTTGCATGAGCAAGACAAACCACGAAAGATAGGAGGTCCATAAGAACGCGGTCGTAAAGACAAGATAATAGATGGTAGATCGTAGATCGTGATTTTTTGACTTTAATATTTTTATGAAAAAGTAGAAACTGGCGGCGACTAAAAACGCGGTCATGACATAGGTACGCCCCTCCCCCGAATAGTAGATGAGGAGTGGATTGGTGGCAGCGAGGAGCCCAGCGATCACCCCTACTTTTTTGCTCCCAATCAACTCGCCAATCTTGACCACAAAATAGACCGTAAAAATTCCAGCGAGGAGGGAGGGAATGCGCAGCGATACTTCTGAATAACCCGCAATCGAGGTCCAGAGCTTAAGAATAAAATGGTAGAGTGGGGGCTGAAAATCAGAAAGTGAGTACGAGAGGAGTGGGCCAAAATGCCCCTGGAGTGCGAGCGCCTCGATGCTTTCGTCGAGCCAGAGCGATTGATTGATAAATATGAGACGTAGGGCTAACGCTATACTCAGAATCAATGTCATCTGATCATTGTAGCAGAGGTAGGGACGTGATAGAATTCCGCCATGAAAATTATTATGGGTTTCTATGCCTGGATTACAAACCACTCTCATGCGCTTAACCGGGTCGCTTTGCTCTTTCTAGTCGTTTTTGATGCTTACTTGATTGGCTTGCTTTATGGGCCAGATCAGTTTATCCAAATTGTAAAAGCATGGGAAAACAAGATCGTACAATATGCTAACCAAAAAGTGGAAGTGGTCCCTTCCCCTAGTCTCGTACCAAGTCCTTTAGCGACTAGCTATCCGACTATTATTCCATCTCCCTCGCCACTAGCTTCACCAATTCCCTCCCCAGTTGCATCGCCTAGCCCAAGTCCAAGCCCGACTCCTACTATCTCGCCGACTCCTACGCCAGTCCCCTCTATCGCTCCTAGTCCAGAACCTAGTGTCCTACCTCCTATTGAACCTTCTCCATCCCCCGCGGCCAGCGTAGAAGCGACCCCATCTTCATCCCCTGCAATAGTTTCGCAATAGTTTGTTTAAGCGTAATATACATACCTAGTTGTATGTGGAAAGCATTCTTAGTTTTTGTCGTAACAAGTTTTTTTGCGTGGGGACTGATGAAACCTGGTCTGCCCATGCTTCATGACAGTAACCCCCATATCGCCCGGATGATTGCGTACCACACAGCCCTCGAGGATGGCCAGTTCCCACCCATGTGGGCAAAGGAGGTGCTTGGGGGTATCGGCTCTCCCGTGATGATGCTCAACTACCAGCTCCCCTACATGATCTCTGAGGGGTTCGTGCGACTAGGACTCGGGTATTTTGAGAGTTACAAGGCCGCGCTGGCACTCTCACTGGTCGCCTCGGGAGTACTCATGTACCTCGCTTTAGTCGCGAGCAAATTAGGCAGTCGAGCGGCCTGGGTAGGGGCACTCGTCTATAGTCTGGCGCCGTACCGCTTTGTTGATATTTACGTGCGGGGAGCGCTCGGGGAGTCACTCTCTTTTATCTTCCCCCCGCTGCTCATTTGGGGCTTTAGCACAAAATCGTATCCTCTACTCGCCCTAGGCTGGGCGGGGTTGTTCTTGACGCATCCGACGGCCTCGGCTGCGTTCTCGGCTTTTTTCCTGGGCTATTTACTGCTTAAAAAAGGGCAGGAAGGTCTGGGTGAGCGGCTCAAAGTATTTTGGGTGCCTTACCTACTGGCACTGGTTATCGCTGCCTTCAACCTGCTCCCTACGCTTGCGCTCACGAAATACACCTACTACTCCCCTACCCTGTCGGACACAATGCTGATGTTCCCTACCCTTTCCCAACTCATTCACTCACCCTGGGGTTATGGGGTCTCGTTGCCAGGCAGTGGGGACGGGATGTCGTTTGCTCTAGGGCTCGTGCAGTGGGTCGTACTCTTCTCCGGTGTAGTGTTTGCTATCATCCGTAAAGATTTTATCCTGCGCTATTTAGTCGGTGCGAGTGCAGCCGTCTTATTTTTTATCTTGCCTATCTCGGCACCACTATACCCCATACTTGGACTAACACAGATTATTGATTTTCCCTGGAGACTCATTCTCTGCTTGGTATTTGCCACTGGGTGGATGGGAGCGGTTTTGAGTAGCAAGATGCTAGGAAGTAGATTCCAGTGGGGAGTGGCTGCGCTTGTAACACTAGCTCTGTTAGTATCGTCAATACCGATGGCGCATACCAACATGTACTGGGACAAGCCACTTGCCTGGTTTGCCAGGGAGACCGGTGATAGTTACGGGGAGTATGCACCCCTCACACGGGAGACGCGTGACTCTGCACCGTTTGGGAAGCGAGTAGAGTACGTGCGAGGTGAAGGCATCATAACTACCCAAATAGAAAAATCTAATCAACAAAAATATGTGGTTGCCAGCAAGGGTGAAGGTGAAATCAGAATCAATACTGCCTACTTCCCTGGGTGGGAGATACCACCCAACTGTTACGTCACCAAGCGGACCCTGAACCACATCGATGACTCGGGGTTGATTGGTTGCACGGTGTCAGACGGTGAACAGATTGTAGAAATCACTTTTATCGCCCCCCCTGTGCAGCGAGTAGGCAATCTGCTAACATTAACCGGAATTGGAGGATACCTATGGATACTATTTCGGTCATATTACCCACGTTTAACGAAAAAGATGCGATAGTCCCACACGCAGAGCATGTTTCTTCTGTCCTCAAACAGGCTGGATATAAACACGAAGTCCTGGTGGTCGATGATGATTCGCCCGATGGCACTGCTGAGGTGGTGCGTAAGGCAGGACTCAAAAATAAAAATATCAAAGTGCTGGTGCGCAAAACTAATCACGGTCTGGGTCTGTCGATCGGGGACGGGGTACGCATGGCGACGGGAGATATCATCATTGGGATGGACGCGGATGGGAACCACGACCCGGAAGATATGCCCAATATGCTCAAACATTTGAGTGGAACTACCAAGCTTGTCATTGCGTCGCGATTTAAGGGCACTGGAGGGATGAAAGGCTGGCGGATGCTACCCACTTTCCTCTTTAATGGGATGTTTCGCCTCTTTGGTCTACCCATTTGGGATAACACGAGTGGCTACTACGCCATCCGCAAAACCGATCTAGAAAAACTGGGACTCAAGAAAATCTATTATGGCTACGGTGATTACCACCTCCGCCTCGTTTTTTACGGAGCTGCCGCTGGCTACAAGATGGTCGAGGTACCCACCACCTACCAGGCTCGCTTAGGAGGTGTGTCAAAATCGAAGCTGGGCAAGATGGCGATTGAGTATACCAAAGAAGCCTATAGATTGCGGTTTGGTAAGCGAATGATATAATATAGGATATGGCTTTAAAGGTTGAAGATGCTCGTGGAATGTTGTTGCAGAGAATGTTTGACTGGCCTGACCCAAAAAATATGCATGCAGCTTCAAGGAAATTGGTTGGCGAATTAGAATCAGAGTTATTAACAGGACTAATTGATCCTTCGCTCATATATGAATTAGGGTCAGCAATTAGAAATAATTTAAATTATGGAGAAAAGGATCTTTTCTCTTCGGCCGTCGCTGCTGATTTAAGTACTGAAATTCCTAAGAGTGAAAAACGTAAGATAGAGCCACAGGTAGCATACTTCTCATACCAGTTTTTTACCGCTCGCCCCCCGAATGAAGCAAAGTCATCAGAATATTATCCTTCTTTTGAGAAATTAGAACTACTCACGATATTAGCAAATCTTCGCGATGGACGTCTTGATCAAGACAAGCGAAATAATATTTCTGCTGAAATGAAAAACTATTATAATGGTGACCAGGAAAAAATATTGGGTCTTATAACAGAGATATTAGAATGGTCAGTTTAAGAATTACAAAGAACGGATCTTTGTAGAAAAGTGGCGACGGTAGGACTTACCTGCGTAGTAGAGAGTGAAAGCTAATAGTACCAGCCTGACTCCGACCCTGACCCAAGCACTGCCGCCGAGCCCGAAGAGCGGAATGAAGTAGTAATCTCCAGCAATCAAGAGCACAATTTGAATGAGACCGCTGAGCGCGTAGTACTGCGGAGAGTCAAAGACGTAAAACAGAGCGATGTAGGGAACGGTGGCGGCAGAGATCGCGATTGACACCAAGAGTATCTGGAGCGGGATAGTAGCCGAGAGGTATGAGCTGCCGATAGAGTAGATAATCCCAAATTTGGCTAGCGGGATAGTCAGCAAGACTAGGACGCAAACAGCCAGCGACATCTTCCAGGCTTTATGTAAATAGGCAGTCAGGTGCTTTTTGTCGCTGTAGCGGGCGACGCGGATATTGAGCACTGAGCCGACCGACCAGCCAATCAGATTAGCGAAGGTTGCGATGCGCACAGCTCCTGACCAAATACCGGTGTCATAACTGGACATCAGCGACTGGACCATAAGGATGTCGAGATTATCAGCGACCGTGAGTGCGATCGCGGCTACACTTGTCCACTTGGCGACCGAGAGGATCTTGGTCAGATGTTTTCTCCAATCTTTGGGTAGGGCAAAACTAGCAAGTGGATTTTTGACAAACCCGATAATCGCCCCAATCCCCGGCATCAGTCCATAAATAGTTAACCCGAGCAAACTACTCAGGGCTCCCTGCCACATGAGGATCAGTGAAAAGAGTAATTTGCCCAGTCCCTGGGCGATCGTGATGCGTGCCACCAAATCAAAGCGATGGGTGGCTTGAAAGACTAAAGTCGCATATTCAAACATGACTGTGCCGCTGGCCAGGATGATGGCTGCGCGAATCAACCCAAGACTTTCGATATGGAGGAGCGAATAGGTAATCCAAGGTGAGAGCAGCCAGAGGATGAGGACGATCGCCACGTAGCTGGCCGCTTTGAGCCACAGCGTCGTTTGGATGAGGCCACTGCGCAAGGTGAGATTGTCGTAGGCACGCGCGACTTCGCGCTCACTGGCCATATTAGTCCCAAAGTCAGCCAGGCGGATAATGATTTGCATAAACGCGAACGCAACAGAGAATATTCCAAAATCGGTGGGACCAAGATATCTAGAGTAGAGGATCAGGGCAATGGCCGAGATGACCATACCAGTCACGTTGCCGACACTTAAGAGAATGATCGAAAAGAGTCCGGCTTTTTGCTCTAAGATTTGCATATGGCGCTAATTGTCTCACAGACTGTCTTGATTTGATCGTCCATGATCGCAAGGCCTGAGGGTAGATAACAACCTTCTTTGGCAATCTTCTCGGTGATGGGGAATCCGGCCTGTGAAGATATTCCTCGTAGGAGCGGCTGATCGATCGGTGCATAGAAGAAGTCGCGGGTATCAACACCTCGCTCGTATAGCGACGCGCGGAACTGGTCTTTGCTCATGCCAAACTTTTTCTCATCGACCAGAATAGCGTACATCCAGTAGACGTGGGTGGCCCAGTCGCGTGTGACTGGCAGAGTCAGGCCAGGGATACCAGATAATCCCTCGTGGTAGAGCTCTGCCATATGGCGCTTGGTCGCAAGGAAGTCAGCGATATGCTGGAGCTGACCCGAGCCTAGCGCTGCTTGCAGACTCGTTAGGCGGTAGTTGTAGCCGAGCGCGTCATGGATGAAACGTTTGCTCTTGCTGTGGGAGAGGTCTTTGAGACTGCGGGCTCGACTGGCGAGTTCATCACTGTTGGTTGTGACCATCCCACCCTCGCCGGTTGTAATGATTTTGTTAGCGTAAAAACTAAAGGCATTAATGTCGCCAATCCCTCCGACTAGTTTACCCTTGTACGTCGCGCCGTGGGCTTCGGCCGCGTCTTCGATCACGATGAGGTGGTGCTTTTTGGCGATAGAGAGAATAGGATCCATGTCGACCGGGTGGCCATAGATGTGGACCGGCATAATGGCTTTGGTTTTACTGGTTAGGGCAGCCTCAATGAGGGAGGGATCTATGGTATAGATACCCGGCTCCACGTCGACAAATACGGGCGTGGCTCCACAATACATGACCGCCATCCAGGACGCTGCCATGGTAAAGGCGGGGACGATCACCTCGTCCCCCTCTCCTATCCCGGCAGCTAAGAGTGCGATGTGGAGGGCAGCGGTACCGGTATTGACGGAGATCGCGTGTTTGACGCCGAGATACGTCGCAAATTCTCTCTCAAACTGCTCGACGTAGGGCCCAGCCGAGGAGATCCAGCCCTCCTCGAGCGCCTTGGAGACCAGCTGTTTAGATTCTTGGGTAATTACGGGTGCGTTGACAGGAATCATAGTGAAAGAGGAGGATCTTCTTTGTAGAATTTCATTAATTTGTCGCCGGGGAATGGACCTTGCTTCACTTCGATCAAGTAGCATGGCTCGATCACATCAAAGCCATGGCCACCCGAGACCTGGAGGAGGACGTCACCGGCAACTAATTCAACCTCTTTGATGACATTCCACCCATAATCATAAATGGTGGCTTTGATTTTGCCTTTTTCGATATAGAGAAATTCTTGGGTGGTATCGACTTTGTAGTGGATATGGGGGTTGTGGACGTGATCGCGGATATGGCGACCCTTGGGATGTCCGATAAATCCCAATTGAAGCGTATAGTCGTCGGGAGTCATAAAATTGACCCCTTCAGGGCGGTGTGATTTGCGAAATACCAGTGCAAACACTTGGCCGTTTTTTTCGATGGTTTCTTTCCCTGCTTCCATGTCATATATTGTACACTTACTTACATGAGGCACATTATTCTGGCGGCGGGCATGGGGACGAGACTATTCCCCACTACCTTAGATCTCCCCAAGGTACTGCTGAAAGTGGGTGGCACTACCCTACTGTCTAACCAAGTCGATATTTCCCTTCGATTTACTATCATTACACAGATCACGGTGGTGACAGGATACCTCGCTGAGCAAATTAACGAGTACATCGCTAAGCTCCAGAGCAACAACCGAGTCAACACCGTGTATAACGAACATTTTACGATTAATAACCCGATTTATTCTCTCTACGTCGCTATGCCCGTTGCTTATGATGAAGACTTTATGATTACCAACGGTGATGTCTATTACGGCCAAAGCTTGATGCGACATTTTATCGAAACGAGTGAGACAGGGATTACTATGGCTATATCACCTTACCGAGATCATTCTGGCCGCGCGATGACTGTCCACGTGAGTCAGGGTCGGATGGTGGCGATCTACCCCCACGCACCCGAGCGTGATGCGTACGAGTCTCCAGGGATTGTGGTAGTAAAGGGAGAGGAAGCAAGAAATGTGTTTTATCATTCGATGGCCCGACTCTACAAAAGATACCTGGGACAACCCCACTACTGGCATGACATATTGAAC